>CAJOHT010000001.1:0-25796 GCA_905234305.1 uncultured Ruminococcus sp.
TCCCGTGCTGTCGTGAACGATAGCGATTTTACCTTCAGCCTTCTTGTTCTCGCTCTTGATTACTTCAAGCGGATTGTTGCCGTAGAGGAATACGCTGAAAGAATAGGCTCCCGACTCAGCTTCTTTGTTGTAGCAGCTGTCGGCGGTATTGGTATCTCCGTCGACGGTAGTGATGGTGTTTTCCATTTTATAAGGCAGATCCCAGTAGCGGACCGTATCGACCGCAAGCTCCGAGTCGGTGAAATTGTTATAGGAGCCGTAGAAGTTTTCGATCTCAGCTTCCTTGCATTGCTCGAATGTCACAGCCTTTTGCTTAGTCGCCTCAGTGAAAGCCTTATATACGTAATATCCGCCGAGTCCTGTCGGATTATGGTCGGAGTCAAAATAGATATAGTCGTTGCAATGTTCCGATAAAAGGTTGTAGGCGTTGATGTATTTAACCTTTTTTGAATAGTTTTTGTACGCGTTTTTAATATAATCGGCTTCGGAATTTGTTTTTATTCCGTCGTCGGTGTTTTTAAGCCTGTTCGGAAGTCCCATCTCGATATGAGAAGGAATAACGGTCGAGTAAAGATTTATGCGCAGTCCGAGGTTAGTTTTAGCTTTGTTAATGATCTCGGCGTAGGCTTTAGCGTCCTTCTTTTTGCCCTTAAATGCTTCAAACGCCTTTGTTTCCCATATGTAATATTCGTTATCGAACGAGCCGACGCTGCTCGGGTCATCATCCTTGATTTCGGGTTCTCTGAATTTTATATTGTCGGCGGCGGGTTTTTCAACGGGTTTGGCGGTAGTTCCGACGGTAGCGGTATCGATTGTAGCTTCGGCGGGAGGCTTGCCCGAGCATATACAGCTGAATACCGTTGTGATTAGGGTTATAATAAGCGCGAAAACTATTAAGCCTGTCGCTATAATAATAATTCTGTTTCTTAATCTTCTGCTTATATGGATTTTACTTTTTTTATACGAATTATAATTTCGTCCGTAATACGCCATAAACGTTCCTCCTGTAAGCCTGTTACGCGAAGTTACATATATTACATTATACACTAAAAAAATACGCTTTACAATCTTTTTTTGCATTTTATTTATTATTTTTTCAATTGCTTGCAACTAAAACCGATATGTGGTAAAATCAATAGAAAAGCATTTTGAAAAGAGGAATATATATGGAATATAAATTTTCCGACCGTACCAATAACCTTAAGCCCAGCGCGATAAGGGAGATTTTTAAATATGCCGCCGACCCTACGGTGGTGTCGCTTTCCGCGGGAAACCCTTCGCCAGACGCGTTCCCCGTTAAGGAGCTTGAGGAGATTTCGGCGCGTCTTTTTAAGGAAAACCCGATAGGTCTTTTGCAGTACAGCGTTACCGAGGGCTACGCTCCTTTAAGGGATTACCTTAAAAAGTATATGAAGGAAAAATATAATATCGGAAACGATACCGACGATATACTTATTACTACGGGCGCCCAGCAGATTATGGATTTCTCGACTAAAGCGCTTGTTAACGAGGGCGAGGTCATTATTACCGAGGCTCCGAGCTTTATCGGATCGCTTAATTCGTTCAGGGCTTATAACGCTAAGCTGGTCGGCGTAAAGGTTGAGAGCGACGGTATGGATACCGAGCTGCTCGAAAAGGCGCTTCAGGAAAACGATAACGTAAAGTTTATTTATACCATCCCGAATTTCCAGAACCCGTCGGGAGTGACTATGAGCCTTGAGAAGCGTAAGAAGGTTTACGAGCTTGCTCAAAAATACGATGTGCTTATTCTGGAGGATAATCCTTACGGTGATCTGCGCTACAGCGGAGAATTCCTCCCTGCAATTAAAACCTTCGATACCGACGGACGCGTTATTTACGCGGGCAGCTTCAGCAAGGTCATTTCCCCGGGTATACGCGTGGCGTATGTTATCGCGCCTCAGCCGATTATTCAGAAGCTCACGGTTTGTAAGCAGGGAAGCGACGTGCATACTAACATCTGGTCTCAGATGCTCTGCTATGAATTTCTCACGAAATATGATTTTGAAGCTCACCTCGAGAAGCTCAGAACGATTTACAGGGCAAAAGCTAAGTTCGCTATGGACCTGCTAGATAAATACTGCGCTCCCGAGATAACTTATGATAAAATAGACGGCGGGTTGTTTATCTGGTGCAGGCTGCCCGAGGGAGTGGATATGCCCGCTTTCGTAAGAAAGGCTATCGAGCGCAAGGTCTGCGTAGTCCCGGGAAACGCTTTCTTAACCGACGAAAACGGTACGAGCGACGGATTCAGGATAAATTTCTCAACCCCGACCGACGAACAGCTTGAAAAGGGAATTAAGGCGCTCGGAAAACTTATAAAGGAAGAGGTACAGTAATGGATACAGAAAAGAAACAGATAGCTTTAAGCTTAATTCAACCCAGCGGAACGATAACTCTCGGAAATTACCTGGGCGCTATAAGGAACTGGGTAAAGATGCAGGATGAGTTCGACTGTATCTTCGCTTTAGCTGATTTGCATACTATTACGGTTCGCCAGGAACCCGCAAAAATGCGTAAAAATATTATCGACGCGTACGCTTCGATCCTCGCGTGCGGAATCGACGTTGAAAAAACGCTCTTCTTTATCCAGAGCCACGTTCATACTCACGCTGAAATGGCATGGATATTAAATTGCTATACCCAGTTCGGCGAGCTGTCGAGAATGACTCAGTTTAAGGATAAAAGCGCTAAGCACGCCGATAATATAAACGCGGGACTCTTTACGTATCCGTCGCTTATGGCGGCTGATATCCTGCTCTATCAGGCTGACCGTGTTCCCGTAGGAGCCGACCAGATGCAGCATCTTGAGCTGGCGCGCGATATAGCTAACCGCTTTAACGGGCTTTATCCTAATGTATTTAAAGTCCCCGAGGCGTATATCCCGAAAACGGGCGCGAGGGTAATGAGCCTTCAGGATCCGACGAAGAAGATGAGTAAATCCGACGAAAACGTTAACGGCTGTGTTCATCTTCTCGACCCGCCCGAGGTTATTATGAAGAAATTCAAGCGTGCCGTTACCGACAGCGAGGCTTGCGTGCGTTACGGCGAGGGCAAGGACGGTATCAACAACCTTATGGATATTTACGGCGCGGTTACGGGACTTTCTCACGAGCAGATAGAGCGTGACTTTGACGGCAAGGGATACGGCGATTTTAAGACCGCGGTAGGCGAGGCTGTAGTCGAGGCGCTGCGTCCCGTTAAGTCCGAGTACGAAAAGCTGATTGCCGATAAAGCGTACCTCGAAAGCTGTTATCGTAAGGCTGACGAGATCGCTCTGAAAATTTCATCCCGCACACTTGCTAAAGCTAAGAAAAAAATCGGATTCATATAAATTACATCTTCGTAAAAAGTATATAAAATTTACGCCGATATTAACGGGTCGCTTCCGCTTATATCGGCGCTTTTTCTATGTATAAAAATTTCTTCGCCTTTTTAACTAAAAAAGCATTGTAATATTTATACAAAATTCACAATTGATTTTATTACAAATTAGTTATAAAATAATAAGTGAATTATAATATTTTATTATTATAACGGAAAATTTTTTGCAAAGGAGAAGAAAGAAATGCAAATGTTAAAAAAATCGGTAGCAATCGTACTCTCGATACTTATGTTATTGTCGATGATGACTATTGTTGCCGGAATGTCGGCTTTTGCCGCTGACGGTCATAAAGTTACCGTTACCAGCGCGCAGAATCTATTTACCTCTGTTTCCAAGGTTTATAAACCCGGGGACGCATTTGATGTAGTATTCTACGCAAAAGCTAAAGAGAAACTACTTGACGGCACAATTTATCTCAATTATGATTCGAATAGTGTCGCCATAATTAGGAGTAAAGGAAAGTATTCTGTTGACGTAAGTCCTAAGATGGATTTTACTCCTCAGGCTAATTACGATGCTGATAACAAAAGGTTCAGATATTCCTACTCGACCAACGCAATGGGCATTGAGTCGGATTTCACGACAGAAGATGTATTGTTTACTTTCCATTTCAAGGCTGCTGAGTCTTTTACCGCTGATGCCACTATTAATATCGATATTAATTATTTCGGCGCGGCAGGTACAAAGTATTCCGCGGAAGATGAATGCGACGTTGTTGACGATACAAAGCTCTATACCTATATCAAAAACAACGAGGTAACTCCTGCGTATAAGGATGACTTCAGCGTAAGAGCTACTCTTACAGGCGGCACTGATGTAGTTGAGCCTGATACTCAATCTACAACATCAACAGACGGACAGGGTACTTTAGCTGACGGCTTCTATCTTATCGGCACAAAGACAGATTGGAACGTAGCTAACCTTACATCAGCTAATAAGTTCGGTGCTAATCCCCACGCTTCAGGAGAGTATATGCTCGGAACAACTCTTCAAGAGGGTGAAGGCATTAAGGTTGTTAAGGTTGAAGGCGGCGAAGCTAAGACATGGTATCCTGAAGGTGACGGAACTGAATATACAGTTGACGCTGCTCACGCAGGTAAAGTAACTATCTACTTCCAGGAAACTGAGAAGGGAGATTGGTCTGCTTTCGGCGGATACTTCTATGTTGCACCTGATTCAACTCCTTCCACAGATCCTACAGATAATACAGAGTCCGTTGAATTAGACGACGGTTTCTATCTTATCGGCACAAAGACAGATTGGAACGTAGCTAACCTTACATCAGCTAATAAGTTCTCCGCTAATGATGAGAAGCCTGGAGAGTATATGCTCGAAACAACTCTTGAAGAGGGCGAAGGCATTAAGGTCGTTAAGGTTGAAGGCGGCGCCGCTAAGACATGGTATCCTGAAAATGAAGGAACTGAATATAAAGTTGACGCTGATCACGCAGGTAAAGTAACAATCTATTTCCAGGAAACAGAAAATGCTGATTGGTCTGCTTTCGGCGGATATTTCTTCGTAACAGAGGGCACAGAGCCCGATACTTCAGGAAACGATGACGCTGACTATTACCTGGTTGGTTATATCAACGGCGCGGACTACGGAAGTGAAGGCGATGCCGATAACCTCGGCGATTATAAGTTCGAAAACGGTACAGTTAAGGCTAAATTTGACGAAAAAAGCTATGTGTTCGTTAAGACAGGCGACAATAAACATTGGTTTATGGCTGACGGTTATCCTGGAGATGACGCAACAGAAGCAGTGCTTTATGACGCTGACGAAGCTAAGCTCGGCGAAAGAGCGAATAAACTTCCTGTTCCCGGTGACGTTGAAGTAACATTCACACTCGTTAAGAACGGCGACGGCACATTAACACTTTCCTATACGGCAGCTGAAGCAACCGAGGAAACCGAATATACAAGTTCAACTGATTCAACAGAGGAAACAGGTTCAACAGCAGCCACAAGTTCAACTGATTCAACAGAGGATACAGGTTCAACAGCAGACACAAGTTCAACAGAGGACACAGGTTCAACAGTAGACACAAGCTCAACTGATTCAACAGAGGGAACAGGCGATACTACTGATACAAGCTCTACTGAGGAGACAGGCGATACAACAGATACAAGCGCTACCTCCGATACACAAGCTGAGACAGTTCCCGAGATGTACACATTCTTCTATCAGCCTTCCGCTGAGCAGTTAGAAGCTAAGAATACATTCAAGCTCTACATTAAGCCTACAGCTGACGGCGAAGCTGTTGAGTATACATTCGAGCCTTCCGCTCTTGTTGGTGAAGGCGATACACCTATCTATAAGGTATCCGTTCCTAAGGATTACGATGACGTAGCTGAGTTGAAGTACGAAGTATTTGACGGCGACAAGTGGGCTGCCGAGCAGGGCTTCAAGGATGTTAAGTTAAGCGATTACGCTAACAAGATTGTTAAGGCTGACGGTACAGTAGGTCCCGAACCCGTTACCGAGCCCGAGACAACAGCTTCAACAGAAGAAACTGGCGATACAACAGATACAAGCTCAACTGAGGAGACAGGCGATACAACAGATACAAGCGCTACCTCCGCTACAGAAGCCGACACAACTGCTCCCGAGACAACAGTTCCCGAGACAACTATAGCTCCCGCAACTCAGGCTACACAGGCTACCGAAGTTCCCCAGCCTGCTACAGCCGCTCCCGCTAAGGAATTAATTCCTCCCTCTAAGGTAGACTTCTCTAAGAACCCCGACGTAGATTCAGCAGTAAACGCTATCTCTAAGGCTAAGTCCGACGATGATCCTAAGGGAAGCAAGTTCAGCGGTCTCAAGGCTAAGGTTGCCAAGACTACTAAGAACTCCAACAAGATCACATGGACTAAGGTAAGCGGCGCTAAGAAGTATATCGTAATGGGTAACAAGTGCGGTAAGACTAACGGCAAGATCAACTCCTTCAAGAAACTTAAGACTACAACAGGCAAGAACTTTACCCAGAAGAAGCTGAAGAAGGGTACTTACTACAAGTATCTCGTACTTGCTGTTAACGCTAAGGGTAAAGTAATCTCCGCTTCTAAGGTAATCCACGTTGCTACTAAGGGCGGCAAGGTAACTAACTACAAGTCACTTAAGGTTAACAAGACCAAGATAGCTCTTAAGAAGGGCAAGACCTTCAAGCTCAAGGTAACTAAGAAGGTTAAGATGGCTAAGAAGGGCATTGTTAAGGAGCACCGCAAGATTAAGTTCGAATCCTCTAACGCTAAGATTGCTTCCGTATCCGCTAAGGGTAAGATCAAGGCTAATAAGAAGGGCACATGCTACGTTTACGCGTACGCTCAGAACGGCGTCTTCGGTAAGATTAAGGTAAAAGTTAAATAATCAAAATTGACATAAAATTTACCTGATTTATACAAGGTGCGGATAGCTTTTCGCTATCCGCACTTTTTTTGTACACATTTACGAAAATTCCTAATAAGAATAATTATGGGTTGACCTGAGAGAAAAATCGTGTTACAATATAGAAAATAAGTGTCAAATTATGTCTTTACCGATATAATATTATAGTGGACAACCTTATATGACATTCCGAAAAAAGACCTTAAAAAGATGGCTTATTTTATGATTTAGAGGAAAAGTTTATGAACAAAGTAATTAAAAAAACAGCTTCCTACTTACTTGTTGTAACGCTGATTTTTACCGCGTTCGCAGGACTGCAAATCGTAAGTAACGAAGCTCAGGCGGCTTCCTTCCCGACAGGGTACCCCAATACATATAAAAATACAGGAAACTACGCTAACGATATTATCGGCGTAGCGAGGACTCAGGTCGGTTACAGGGAAAACGGAGCCGGAACAAAATACGGATATTGGTATAGTCCTGCTCTTGTGAACCAGCCTTGGTGCGCAATGTTCGTCAGCTGGTGCGCTAATCAGGCAAAAGTGCCTCAGAGCGCTATTAAAAAATACGCTTCCTGCAGTTCGGAGGTTGCGTGGTTTAAGTCTATCGGAAGATGGCATCCCAGTAAGTATTACGGCGGAAGCTATACTCCTAAGAAGGGCGACGTAGTATTCTACCGTGACGGCGGAAGCTCAGCGGTATCGACCCATACGGGTGTTCTCGTCGGCTTAAACGGAAATTATCTTGATGTAATCGAGGGCAACGCTACTAACGAAAGCGTAACTCATTACACTACTAACAGAGCGCGTTCTCTCGATAACAGTTATGTTATCGGTTACGGTAATCCCGATTACGGTCAGGGTACCGAACCCGAGAAAGAGCCTGATACCTATGAGGTATGGCAGGTTAACGTTGACGCGCTTGTTTTAAGAAAAAGCTATACTACAAGCTCAAAGAAACTCGCTTCAATCGGCTTCGGCGAAACTATTGAGGTTAACGACTTTAAGCTGTCGGGCGGTTATCTTTGGGGAAAAACAGCTTACGGTAATAACACGGGCTGGTGCGCGCTCAATTACTGCGACTATGTGAACGGCAGTATCGGCGGCAAGTATTATCAGCTTCCGCCTAAGGTAACGCCTGATAAAATGACTATTTATATAGGCGAGAGTAAGAAGCTGGCTGTTCAAAACGGTTTGGGCGTAACTTATACAAGCTCGGATAAAACCGTTGCCAAGGTAAGTAAAAAGGGTAAAGTTACCGCGCTTAAGCAGGGTACCGTTACTATTAAGTGCAAGACCAGTACAGGTACCGCAAACTGTAAGGTGACTGTTGGCGAGCCTCATATCAATAAAACCGAGGTTATCTCCTGTGTAGGCGATTCGGCTTCACTTAAGGTAGTCGGCGTAAGCGGTACGATTAAGTGGACAAGCTCCGATAAAAAGATTGCTACCGTTAATTCCGCGGGTAAGGTTAAGGGTATCTCCAAGGGTACGGTAATTATTACTGCGGCTATCGGCAACGTTAAGTTTACCTCTAAGGTTAAGGTGTATAAGCATCCTAAAACCTACGAAAACTTTAAGACACGTAAGAATATCTATCTTAAGAATGAGTATAAGGGCGTGAAGAATCTGCTCGTAATTCCCAGGCTCACAATGCTTAAGATTACCGAGGTCAAGTATTCAAGCACTCTTACATGGGGCAAAACCAAGTATAAGAAAACAGCGGGCTGGGTACAGCTTAATAACTGTAAATATAAGAACGGTTCCTTTATGGGAACGGTTTATACGATAAAACCGTATCTTGCAAAAACTTCTCAGAAGGTTTATCTTAAGAACACCTGTGAGCTTGAGCTTAAGGACGCTTCGGGTACTGTATCGTACGCGAGCCAGGATAAGAAGATTGCCGCGATAAGCAAGAAGGGCGTAGTTACAGGCCAGAAAGAAGGTACTACCTTCGTTACCGCTACAGTCGGCAATACGGTTCTTAAGTGTAAGATTGAGGTTGATAACCCTGATATTTCCGCTTCTTCCTTAAAGCTGCTTAAGGCTAAGAGCAAGACTCTTAAAGTAACGGGCGGTAACGGCGTTATTGAATGGAAGAGCCAGAATCCCGAAATTGCTGTTGTTAGCGACGAGGGCGTTGTTACAGGCAGAAGATTCGGTGAAACCGTTATCACCGCTAAACGCAACGGCGTAGTTATGGAGTGCGAGGTTAAGGTATATGATCCTAAGCTGAGCGAGGAAAAACTTACGCTTAAGGTTGGCGAAGCTAAAGAGCTTACCGTTTCCCAGTCTACGGGAGCGGCTCCCGTATGGGCTACTTCAAATAAGAAGGTCGCCGTTGTTGAAAAAGGAAAGATTACCGCTCTTAAAGCGGGAACGGCTAACATAACCTGTAAGGTTAACGGAGTTACTCTTACCTGCGTTGTTACTGTCGTTAAAAAGTAAATAAAAATTATTATGCCGACGCTGTAGCTTTACAGCGTCGGTTTTTCGCTTAAACGATAATTTTGGATTAAAAAATATTGACAAAATAAAGAGCTTACTATATAATTAATCTGTGAATAATACACTTAATTGTATTTGAAAGGTGGAACAAAAATGAAAAAAGGTATTATTTTATTATTAGCGGTTTTAGTGTTGGTATCGGCTTTTGCAAGCTGTGCGGGCGGCAATAATACTGTTTCGTCGGCTGTAGATTCAAACAGCAATTCCAGCGTATCTACCGTATCCAATAACGATAACAACAGCAACAGCGACTTTGACGAAGACGAAATAATAAAGAATATTAAAGTAACATCCTATCGTTACACATCATATTCTTACAACTATCTTATCCTTGTGTTAAAGAACAATTCTAAATATGACTGCAAGCTCGAGGCTGAGGTAACACTCTATAATAAAAAGGGTAAGATTGTTAACACAGAGTCAACAACAATTACAGCTTTCGCGGCAGGTGCCGAAACTGTTGTTAAGTTCAGCACTAAGGATGATTTCGAGAAGTTTGAGACTCAGTTTTCCGCTTCCGAGTTAACTTACTACACAACAGTTACTAAGGACTTAAAGTTTACTGTTGATACCGCTACCGATAAGGCTATTGTCAGCATTACAAATAACGGTAAGAAGACTGCTATCTATACTAAGGCTTACGGTATATTCTTTAAAAATGGTAAGGTCGTTTATACTAACCTCACTTATATCGGCGACAGCAAGAGCGAGATTAAACCAGGCAAAACTCAGAGAGGTCAGATGTCCTGCTATGAGAAGTTTGACGATGTAAAGGTTTATGTTGACGGTTACGCTAAGGCGGAATAATTTATAGTTAAAAAAAGTAAACGGTAAAAGTTTAGGGCTGCTCGTTGAGCAGCCCTTTGATTATCTGTGTTGTAACGTTTTACGGAGTGACTACTTCCTCAAGTATACCCGTAATATGAGCTATCGCGACGCCGTAATTCGTCATAGCGGTATTCTGAGCCTTCGCTTTATCAATACGGCTCATAATGTACTTACGGTTGAACATACATCCTCCGCATTGGATGATAAGGTCGTAGCCCGATAAATCCTCGGGGAAATCGGTACCCGAAACAATATCGACCGTTAGTCCCTCGCCCGCGCGCTTTCTTAAAAGGCGCGGGATTTTTACGCGTCCGATATCCTCCGAAAGCGGAGCGTGAGTACAGCACTCCGCGATAAGAACCTTGCTTGTTTCGTTTAAGCTGTCTATCGCTTTCGCTCCCTCGATATAGTAGGGGAGGTCGCCCTTATAAGCGGCGAAAAGTATCGAGAAGCTAGTCAGCATACTTTCCGCGGGTTTATTATCGTGGACTAAGGGGAATACCTGCGAGTCCGTAATAATCAGCTTAGGGGCTTTGCTTAAAGTGCTTAACGCCTCGCTGAGCTTATCGGTCGTACAGCTTGAAACAATGCATTTTTTGTCGAGCAGTTCTCTTATAGTCTGAACCTGAGGTAAGATAAGCCTGCCTGTAGGAGCCTGAATATCCTGAGGCATAACGAGAAGCACTAGGTCGCCCTCGGAGCATAGCGAGCCCGTAATAGTCGGCGCGTTATAGTCGGCGGGCACGAGCCTTATAATTTCCTCCTTAAGCTCGTCGATTCCGATTTTATCTACGGCGCTGACCTGAAGCGGCTTTTCGCCGATTTTGTTGCGCACCTTAAATACGTAAGCGGAGCCGTTTATAAGCATATCCGCTTTGCTTACTACAGGAACCACGGGGATTTTCTTTTCCTTGAAAAGCTCGTACCATTCGCATTCCTTAGTGATATCGCTGCCCGAGAAAAGCACTACCGCGATATCGATTTTCTCGGCGGTTTTCTCGGTCTTTTTTATTCTCATCTCGCCGAGTTCGCCGATGTCGTCGAAGCCCGCGGTATCAACAAGCACGCAGGCTCCCAGTCCGTTTATCTCCATAGCCTTGTTGACAGGGTCGGTGGTAGTTCCCGCTACCTCGGAAACAATGCTTACATCCTGACCCGTAAAGGCGTTTATAAGCGAGCTTTTGCCCGAGTTGCGTTTTCCGTAAAAGCCGATATGAAGCCTGTTTGCCGATGGGGTTTCGTTTAAGGTTGTCATAATCTCACCGCCTCAGAATCTGAAATCTCTTTTGTTGTTTTCTATATCCTTAAGATGCTCTTTGCATATTCTCCGTACCTTTTCGTTGGGAATATTGTTAAGCTCTTTTTCTATCATTTTTTCGCCGAGCGCCTTGGTATCCTCGCTCGCGTAGTCCATAAGGTATTCCTTTAACGTCATAAGCGCGTTCGGGTGACAGCAGTTCTGGATCTGGCGGTTTTTGCACAGAGCCATAAAACGGTCGCCCGTTCTGCCTTCGCGGTAGCAGGCTGTGCAGAACGAGGGTATATAGTCGTTGCGCATAAGCCAGTTAACTACCTCGTCGAGAGTGCGGTTGTCGCTTACGTCGAACTGCTCGCTGTTTTCGGGTTCGGAATCCTCCGCGTAACCTCCTACCGAGGTTTTTGAGGCTCCGCTCATCTGGGAAACGCCGTAGTGGATAACCTTATCGCGAACCTGTTCGCTTTCTCTCGTAGAGATGATCATACCCGTATACGGCACGCAGATTCGTATAAGCGCGCAGATTTTGCCGAAAGTTTCATCCGAGATACCGTTATCGAAAACGTTCGGGTCGATATCGTCCGCTTTCTTGATGCGCGGAACGCTGATAGTATGAGGTCCTACGCCGTGAACCGCCTCAAGATGTTCTGCGTGCATTAAAAGTCCCGCGAACTCATAGCGGTAAAGCTCTAAACCGAAAAGTACGCCTAAGCCGACGTCGTCGATACCGCCCTCCATAGCTCTGTCCATAGCCTCTGTATGGTAGGCGTAATTATGCTTTGGACCTGTAGGGTGGAGCTTTTCGTAGCTTTCCTTATGGTAGGTTTCCTGGAAGAGGATATATGTGCCGATACCCGCTTCCTTTAGCTTGCGGTAGTTTTCGACCGTAGTAGCCGCGATATTGACGTTGACGCGGCGGATCGCTCCGTTTTTATGTTTAATGCTGTAGATTGTTTTTATCGACTCGAGTATGTACTCGATCGGATTGTTAACGGGATCTTCGCCAGCCTCGATCGCAAGACGTTTATGTCCCATATCCTGAAGCGCGATGACCTCCTGCTTAATTTCCTCCTGAGTGAGCTTTTTACGGCATATGTGCTTGTTTTTAAGATGATATGGGCAGTAAACGCAGCCGTTTACGCAGTAATTGGATAGGTAAAGCGGCGCGAACATTACGATACGGTTGCCGTAAAAGTCCTTTTTTATTTGTTCGGCGAGAGCGTACATTTTACCTACGCGCTCCTCGTCCTCACACGCGAGAAGTACGGACGCTTCCCTGTGAGTCAAGCCCTTAAGCTCAGCCGCCTTTTCAAGCAGGCTGTCGATAAGTTCAAGATTATCTTTGTTTTCATCGGCGTATTTAAGAGTTTCCATAATCTCGTTATGGTCGATAAACTCCTCCGCCTTTAATGATTTTGGATTATACATTTTAATTCTCCTCTTTTTTTATATCTCCTCGTCAATCCGTGCAGTCCCTATCGTGAACTCATATCCCCCTGACCTGAGCGCCTCTGTCAGACTTTGGATACTTGGGAAATGTTCTGCTGTAGACTAATTACCTATTACCTTATATTCTTGCTGTCGCCCCGTGAAATCGCGATTTTGCATCCTATGCTCTCAACTCGTGAATTAAGACAGCGTATACATTCGGCGCTTTCCTCGCCTGTACATACCTTATTATCGTAGAGCTGATACTTTTTTCTTACGCTGACGGGGGAAAGGTTCGGCATAACTACGTTAGCGCCCGCCTGAATTCCCAGTTCGCGGCCTCGCGGGTGGATAGTGGCTAAGGCGGTTGTCGCGGGAAGCAGTACCTTCGGAAGCATTATCCTTATTATCGAGAGCATAAGCAGAGTTTTTTCGAGTGTTCCGTCGGGAAAGTCTTTAAATTCGGTATCGGTATGATGAATAAAAGGTCCGATACCGACCATCTGAGGATTTAGCTTTTTTATAAAAAGCAAGTCCTCGGCTAAGTTTTCCGTAGTCTGATACGGCGAGCCTACCATAAATCCGCAGCCTACCTGATAGCCGATTTCCTTCAGATAATTCAAGCATTCTATTCTGCTCTCGAAGCGCTGATTTTTCGGATGAAGCCTTTCGTAATGCTCCTTCGACGCCGTTTCATGGCGCAGAAGATATCGGTCGGCTCCGCATTCAAAGTACCGCTGATAGCTTTCGCGGGATTTTTCGCCAATCGAAAGCGTAAGAGCGCAGTCGGGATATTTATTCTTGATCGACGTGATAATTTCGCATAGCCTGTCGTCGGTAAAATACGGATCCTCTCCGCCCTGTAATACAAAGGTGCGGAAGCCTAAGCCATAGCCTTCCTCGCAGCAACTCATTATATCTTCTTCGGTTAAGCGGTAGCGGGAGCAATTTTTATTATCCCTGCGTATTCCGCAGTACAGGCAGTTCTGCTTGCAGTAGTTCGTAAACTCGATAAGCCCTCGGATAAAAATGTCGTTGCCGTAGTTTTCGTATCGGAGCTTTTGCGCAAGCGAGCGCAAATCTTCGCGGACGCTTTCTCCCGAGTTTATCAATTCAACGAATTCCGTTTTTGACAGCGTTTTATCCCGATACAGCTTATTAACTAAATCAGTCATTAAAAACGTACTTTGAGTAAGCGGTCTTAGCGCTTACGCCGTCGAGCGTTCCGAGCTTGCCCGAGAAACTTGAAATAACATCCTGCGGCGCGTCCATAACAACGCTGATAATCGAAATCCCGCGTTTTTTATAGGGGATACCCATACGTCCGACAACATAATCGCTGTAGTCGCTTATGAGCTTGTTGACCTCCTCGACGGGTTTTGAGTTTTCTAAAATTATGCTTATTACTGCTACTCTTGTTTCCATAGTAAAATCCTTTCGTGATTTTAGGGCGAAGTGGTAAGTGGTAAGTGGGAAGTGGTAAGTTTTATTCTCAGCCCTTTGTCCTAAATAAAAAAGCTACACCGAAAGGCATAGCTTAAATTCGATTTATTCGATAAGAGCCTTTCGCGTCAATAGCATTTCCGCGTCAGTGTCATTATTTTAACATAAATAATGTATAAATACAACTTTTTTCTTTCGTTGAATTACATAAAGATTATATGGAGATTTTGTGAGGTTATACAAATTTTTTTATATAATTTGCAAAGAGTCCGAATTAATAGTAAAATACTAGATGGTGAGGATTATGAAAAACAAAAAGACCGCCGATATTCTCTTTTTTATCGGAATATGCTTGATAATAATAGGCATTTTACTCGGATGCGCGCTGGGTTTTATTTTCGGCGGCGGCGGGTTCGATCTTGTACCCTCGATTACGGTATGGCTGCTCAGCATAATCGGCGGAGCAGGATTCCTCGGCATTTCCTCCAGCCTCAACGAGGCTGAAGAAAAGAAAGCAGAGGACGAGGAGTTTATAAGGCTCATTATTGAAAGCGTAAAAAGCGAGGATGAAGCGGATGATAATGAGGAAAACGAGGCGGAGTAAACAGCTTTGTGAATAATATAAAAGACAGCGAGCTTTATGCGCCGTCTCTTAAGCATTACTAACAAAAATCCTCGTTTTGATTGACAGTATCTTTAGAATGCGGTATAATTTAGTCAGGTAAAGTTTTTGCCTGAAAATGAAATATGAAGGGAAATAAAATTATGGCATTTTGTAAAAATTGCGGACAGGAATTAGCTCCTGACGCTAATGTATGCGCAAATTGCGGAACACCTGCAGGAGCTGCCGCTCCCGTTCAGGAACCTGCTCAGTACCAGCCTGTTGACTATACTACTCAGACCGGCGAGGAGATAAGCTCCGCGGTAGACGGTTATGTTGACGAGGATGATGTTAAGGCTAATAAGGGAATTTCGATTCTTTCTTACTTTGGAATCCTCCTTTTGATTCCGTTGTTTGTTAAAAAGACTTCTGAATACTGCAAATTCCATGTTAAGCAGGGCGCTAATCTGTTTGTTATTGAAGTCGCGTATACGATTGTTTCTCAGATACTCTTAGCGCTTATCGGCTTAGTTTTCAGACCGACAGTACATTCTTATTATTGGGTTCATATTACAACTCCCCATCCTGTCTACAGCATTTTTAATGTTATTTTCTCACTCGTGTATATCTTCTTCCTCGTTATCGCTATTCTCGGTATGGTCAACGCGGGTACAGGTAAAAAGAAGCCGATGCCTATCTTAGGCGGATTTACATTTATGGATTCCGTAATGGATAAAATTTACGCTTCGCTTAATAAATAATTAAAAGATTTTGAGCTGTTCTTTCGGACAGCTCTTTTCTTTTTAGAGGAAAAATGTTATTATAAAAATACGAGGTGAGCTTATGGATAAAATAGAAAAACTCCAAAATATAATCGACAGCAGCAATAATATAGTTTTCTTCGGGGGAGCGGGAGTAAGCACCGAGAGCGGTATTCCTGATTTCAGGAGCGTTGACGGACTTTATAATCAGAAGTACGATTACCCTCCCGAGGAGATTTTGAGCCATACGTTTTTTATGAGAAACTGCGGGGAATTTTACCGCTTTTATAAGGACAAAATGCTGGAGCTTGATATCGAGCCTAACGCCGCCCATAAAAAGCTCGCCGAGCTTGAGAAGGCGGGAAAGCTGAGAGCGGTCGTTACGCAGAATATCGACGGACTCCACCAGAAAGCGGGAAGCAAGAAGGTTTATGAGCTTCACGGAACTGTTCATAAGAATTACTGTATGAACTGCGGAAAGTTTTTTGACGCGCGTTATGTTAAGGCGGCTGAGAAAATCCCGTATTGCGACGAATGCGGCGGTATTATAAAACCCGACGTTGTGCTTTATGAGGAAGGACTCGACGATCGTACCGTAAGAGGAGCGGTTAACGCTATCGCGGGCGCCGATGTGCTGATAATCGCGGGTACAAGCCTGACCGTATATCCCGCCGCGGGAATGGTGCGCTATTTCAGCGGCAGCGATCTTGTGCTTATTAACCGTGACCCGACCCCGATGGACAGAGCCGCGGATCTTGTCCTGCACGATAAAGTGGGAGAGGTTCTGAGTCAAATCAGGATTTAGGATTTAGGGTTTAGGATTAAGACTATCGGAAGTTGAGGATTGGTTATGGTGAAGAATTATCGTGATTTAATTGTGTGGCAAAAATCTATGGGTTTAGTTACAGAAATATATAAACTGGTTAAGTATCTTCCAAAGGAAGAATTGTATGTTTTGTCGAGCCAGCTGCGCAGATCGGCGATTTCTGTTCCATCAAATATTGCTGAAGGCTATTGCCGAAAAAGCACAAAAGAATACATCAATTTTTTGCATTTCGCGAGATGATCGAATGCCGAGCTTCAAACTCAGCTTGATATTTGTGTTCGCTTAGATTATTTTACAAAAACCGAACTGGAGAAAGTGAGTAATCTTTCTGAAGGAATCTCCAAAAACATCAATACTATTATTAATAAGTTGGGCGATAGGGATTAGCGGTTGTTTTAGCGTAGTCTAAATCCTATATCCTGAATCCTATATCCTTTCGGAGGAATAATGAAAAAGTATAAACTAATTGCGTTCGATATTGACGATACGCTTTTGAACACGGACAAAATAATAACCCCTGAAACTAAGCGGGCGCTGCTTAAAGCTCAAAGCTCGGGGATAAAGCTGTGCGTAGCCTCGGGAAGGCTTCCGTACGGAGTGCGTCCGTATGCGGAGGAGCTTGACGTTTTAAAAAACGGCGGCTATTATATGGGCTTTAACGGCGGAGCGGTGCTTGACAGCACGGGAAGGCTTATTCAGAGCGCTTATCTCGACAGTAAATATATCGCTCCCGTCTATAAAATCCTGCGTCCGACTAACGTTACGACAATGGTTCATAAAGGCGACATTATATATGCCGATAAAAAAATCAACGCTTATACCCATATCGAGCCTGACGTTATCGGGATCCCGCTCAATTTTGTTGACGACATTGAGGAATTTGTCGATTGGGAACTGCATAAAATACTGCTGTGCGGAGAACCCGACGAGCTTAAAAGCGTTGAAAAAGCTCTTGTAAAAAAGCTCGGAAATGAGGTAGATATATACTTTTCGGCTCCGTGGTTCCTTGAGGTTATGCCGAAGAGCGTAAATAAGGGGAAAGGCGTAGAGGCAGTCTGCCGCGATATGGGCATAAGTATGAGCGAGGTCATAGCCTTTGGCGCCAGCGGCAACGACCTTTCTATGATAAGCGCGGCAGGTATGGGAGTCGCTATGGGAAATGCCGAGCCTGAGCTGAAAGAATCGGCGGATATGGTAACGGCTTCCTGCGATGAAGACGGTATCGCAAAAGCGCTCATAACGCTTTTAGAATAATTGAACAATTTTTTTCAAAAATAATATAATTTGTTGGCGGTTTAATTTTCGTAAAAAGAAATTTAAACCGCTTCTTTTGTAATATAATTAAAGAGATTAGGTTTCTCTGGTCAGGAGGTTTTGAAATGAAACAAATGAAAAAGATTATCGCGGTTATTTTGACGCTCGCGATAATAGCAAGCATCGCTATAGTTACTACCTCCGCCGTTACATCGGAAAAGAAAAAAACTTCCGCGGCGAGTATTACGGTTCATTACTACAGCGAAAAGGGCGTTCCTAATATTTACTACTGGAACAGCCTTCCCGAAAACATCGAAACCAGCTACCCAGGTCCCGCTATGACTAGCGAGGGCGGTAACTGGTACAAGTATTCCTTCAGCGGCAAAACTAAAATAAACGTTATGTTTGTCGTAAACGGAGTACAGTCGGAGGAGATTGAGCTTAATTCTACTAACGACAATGTTAATACATGGTGGTATAAAAACAACCGCCTGACTACCCGCGACCCTTCGCAGGTCGGTTCGTGGGATCGTACGGATATGCGTGAGGACAGTATTTACTTCGTAATCACTACCCGTTTCTACGACGGCGATAAGTCCAATAACGTCCACTGCTGGGAAGACTCTAAGGCGAACAATCCCGACTCGGACCCCGCATGGAGAGGCGATTTCAAGGGACTTATCCAGAAGCTCGATTATATTAAGGCTTTAGGCTTTACCGCTATTTGGATCACTCCTGTTGTTGAGAACGCTTCGGGTTATGACTACCACGGCTATCACGCGTTTGATTTCGGAAAAGTTGACCCGCGTTATGAAAGCTCAGGAGCTACTTATCAGGATTTGATCGACGCGGCTCACGCTAAGGGTCTTAAGATAGTTCAGGACGTTGTATGGAACCATACTGGTAACTTCGGCGAGAAGTACCTTGAGCCTATGTTTACTAAGGATTACAGCAACTTAGGTAAAGCAAGCTGTATGAAGGTTATTAAGGGCAGCAATCTTGATAAGAACTATCCGAATTATAACAGCCTTCAGGACGGCGACCCGACTTTCCAGGCTCGTCTTGATACTATGAAGGCGCATAAAGGCGGAAAATACAGCAACTTAAAGGAACACTATCACCGCGAGCAGAATATGGGCTACGAAACCGAAATCGAGCAGACCGGTTCAATGGCTGGCGACTGTGTTGATATCAATACCGAAAATCCCGAAGTAGCTAAATATATAACCGATACATATAAGCAGTATGTTGATATGGGAGTTGACTGCTTCCGTCTTGATACCGAGAAGCATATCAACCGCTGGACTCTTAACAACGCTTACTTCCCCGAGTTCTCATCGTCTAAGTATAAAAACTTCTTTGTTTTCGGTGAGGTTTGCGCGCGTGTACGAGAGGTATGGAACCACGGCTTACAGTCCGACTCCTGCGCGTTCTACGGATGGAAAGAAACCGAGAGCGCTTGGCAGAATAACTGGTCTAAGACCGACTGGAAATCTAACCTCAGCAACAGCCTTAAGCATTTTAACGCTCACTCGAATTCTTCGGGCGCTCCGACGTCATCTAACGCGGTATTAAACGGCACAAACTACCACACTCCCGATTATTCAAAATCCAACGGTACGGGCGTTATCGACTTCCTTATGCACTGGGCGTTCAGAAGCGCGGGTGAGGCTTACGGCTCGGCTTTAGGAGAGGATCAGTATTTCAACGATTCTACATGGAACGTTATGTATGTTGACTCTCACGACTACGGTCCCGACGGTCAGGAGAAAACCCGTTACCAGGGCGGTACAACGGCTTGGAAAGAAAACCTTAACCTTATCTTTACTTTCCGCGGTATTCCCTGCGTATTCTACGGCTCTGAGGTTGAGTTCAAGAATGATGTTCCGATTGACGTAGGACCCAACGCGCCGCTCGATAAGACAGGACGCGCTTACTTCGGCGATTATCTCGAGGGCAGCGTTACGGCTTCGAATTTCGGCGACTATTCCTCAGCGAACGGAAAAGTAAAATCAACTCTCGACAGCACGCTTGCAAAGCATATCAGAATGCTTAACAAAATCAGGCGTCAGGTTCCCGCGTTACAGAAGGGTCAGTATAAGTCGGTAGGCGATATGTGCTATATCCGCCGTTATACTGCGGGCAATAAGGACTCCGTAGCCTGCGTAGCAGTTACAAACGGAGCTACTTTCTCGGGTATCCCGAGCGGAACATATAAGGACTTAGTTTCAGGTAAGACTCAGTCTGTCAGCGGTTCGCTTTCCGTTGCGGCGCCAGGTAAGGGAAATCTAGCTGTTTACGTAAAACAGTAATGAAAAATTGATTTGCAATTTCTACAGATATATGTTATAATATATTTCTAAAGTAGAAATATTGCACAATAATCCAAATTTAAGATAAAAGGGGATGGTATGTGCCGTCCCCTTTACTTCATTATAAGGAAGTGATTCTATTGCCTAAGGATTTAGCTTATTACGATACTAACCGAAAAATCAGCTCGCTTACCGATAAACTGATGCATAATACAGTTATCGATAAGGATTTATACGCTAAATACGACGTAAAAAGAGGACTTAGAGATATTGACGGTAAGGGCGTTCGTACGGGACTTACCGATATTTCGGAAATCCTACAGAATAAGGTTGTCGACGGAAAAACCATTCCCTGCGACGGTCAGCTTTTTTACCGAGGTTATGATATAAATGATGTAGTACAGGGATTTGTAGATGACGGACGCTTCGGATTTGAGGAGGTAGTATATCTTCTGCTTTTCGGAGAAATGCCGAATACCGCTGAACTTAAAGAGTTTACCGCTATGCTGGGAGCGTACAGAACGCTGCCGACTAACTTTGTACGCGATGTTATTATGAAAGCTCCCTCAGCCGATATGATGAACACTCTTGCGCGTTCGGTGCTTACTCTTTACTGCTACGATTCTAACCCGAACGATACCTCGATTGAGAATGTTCTGCGCCAGAGTATGCAGCTTATCTCGGTATTCCCGTTGCTTTCGGTTTACGGATATCAGGCGTTTAACCATTACCTTAGGAACCAGAGCCTCTATATCCACGTTCCCGACCCCGCTAAATCTACCGCCGAGGTTGTACTTACCCTCTTAAGACCCGACCAGCAGTATACCGATTTGGAGGCTAAGGTGCTTGATATGGCGCTTGTACTCCACGCCGAACACGGCGGCGGTAACAACTCGTCCTTTACGACCCACGTTGTTACCTCCTCGGGAACCGATACATATTCCGCGATTTCGGCGGCGCTTTGTTCCCTTAAGGGACCTAAGCACGGCGGAGCTAACGTAAGAGTTGTAAAGATGTTCGAGGACCTTAAGATAAATGTGCGCGACTGGACAGACGATGAGCAGATTGAAAAATACCTCAGCGATATTCTCGATAAGCGCGCGTTCGACAGAAGCGGCTTGATTTACGGTATGGGCCACGCGGTTTATTCGATTTCCGACCCGAGAGCGAGGATCCTTAAAAACTTTACGGGAATGCTTGCCGAGGCTAAGGGACTCGAGGATGAGTACGAGCTTTATAAGAGCGTAGAGCGCCTGGCTTCTAAGGTAATAGGGGAAAAGAAGAGGATTTATAAAGGCGTTTCGGCTAATGTCGATTTCTACAGCGGGTTTATTTATAATATGCTTAATCTTCCGACCGAGCTGTATACTCCGCTTTTCGCTATAGCGCGTATAGCGGGTTGGAGCGCTCACCGTATGGAAGAGCTTATTAACGGCAATAAGATTATTCGTCCCGCTTATATGAGTATATCTAAGCATAAGGAATATAAAAGGCTGGACGACAGATAAACGGAGTGAATAATATGAAAAGATTTATCAGTATACTTGTTTCACTTTTGATTGTATTCGGAACCTTCGCGGTATGCGCTGTTTCCGCTGAGGATAATGCGGCGAAGCTCACTCTTAACGGTAAGGAGTATTCCGCAGAAAAGGGCGATAAGGTTGTTTATAAGCTCGAGGTTGAAAGTGCCCAGCTTATCGAATGCGCCCAGTTCGTAATTTTTTATCCGAAGGATGTCTTAAAGGCTGAAAGCGGAGAGCTTAAAAATGTATCGAATAAAATCTGCAACCTTGGAGTTGTCGGGGAAGTTAACTGCAATTTCTCCAGCCCGTCCAATTTTGATTTCAAGGAGAAGAAAACCCTTCTCGAGGTCGAGTTCAGCGTTACCGACGGCGGAGAAGGCGCGTTCTCCAAGACTGTTAAGGGTTTTTATAATCCGAACGATAAAAAAATAACCGAGAACCTTGAGCTTTTCGAGAGTATTGAAATCACTAAGCCCCCGACTGAGCAGGATACTACCGAAGTGCAGTCTGAGCCCGAAAGCTCAACCGCCGCGGAAACGTCCTCCCAGCAGGAAAGCTCGACCGTATCCGAGGAAACTCAAAATTCAAGCGGGGAAGTTACAAGCGCTACGGAAACTTCGGAGCAAATAGCTTCAGACGATACTGCAGCGACTGACTCTACGGAAGCGACGAAGCCCGAGGAAGATACAATCGTTACCGAGGCGACGAACGTTACGGATAATACCGATTCAACCGACGCAACGGAGAATACTAAGGCGACTGACGCTGCGGAGAATACGAAAGCTACCGAACCTTCCGAAAAACCGACTGGCGCTACTTTGCAGCCGACATCTACCGAAGGAACTTTTGATACATCAGCTACGGCTCAGACAGAAGCGGCAGAAACTGTAACACAACCCTATACACAGTCTGATACAACTGAGGCTACCGACCCTGCCGAGGAGACAGTAACTCCCGAAAATAACAAGCCCGCTAAGGTTAAAGAGGCATTCCTGCCCCTTAAGGCAAGAGCGGTAAAAACCTCAAAAACGGCTGTTAAGCTGAGCTGGTCTAAGGTGAAGAACGCTTCCTCTTACGCGGTTTACGGCGCTAAGGCTAAGGGCAAGTATAAGCTCCTTAAGAATGTTAAGGCTGAAAACTTTACCGTTAAAAAGCTGAAAAAGGGTACTTATTATAAATTCTGTATAGCTGCTCTTGACAGCGAAAAAAATATGCTCGCTAAGTCGCAGGCGGTTATATCCGTAACGAGAGGCTCAAAGTACGCTGACCCGACTGCCGTTAAGGCGAATAAAAAAGTGCTGAAATTAAAGGCGAAAAAGAGCTGTAAGCTGAAAGTTAAGCTAACTTTGCCCGACGGCAAAAAGATAAAGCTCTATAAAAAGACCGCGTTTGTAAGCACAAATCCAAAGATTGCCGCGGTTAACGCTAAAGGTAAAGTAACAGCAAAGAAAAAGGGCAGGGCTAATATCTATGTTTATGCCCAGAACGGACTCGCTTCAACGGTTAAAGTTATAGTGAAATAACCGTATATACAAAATTATTTTGAAACTTTGGTTATTTTGACAGTATAATACAGCATAATGCACAAAACCCGTACGATTATTTTGTACGGGTTTAATTTTATTATTTCTTAAATTCTATTGTGCAAATTCTACAAAAATGTTATAATTTTAAAGTGACACGTTCGCAATTTATCGGATTGTTAAAATATTTTATGAAAGGGTTGTATTATTTTGAAACAATATAACGCTAAAAACATTCTTAATATCGCTCTCGCAGGTCACGCGGGCTGCGGAAAAACTTCCCTTGCGGAGTCAATGCTTTATCTCGCTAAGGCAAGCGACCGCCTCGGAAGCGTAAACGACGGAAATACCGTACTTGACTATGACGCCGAGGAAATTAAGCGCCACGTATCGCTTATGACTGCGGTAGCTCCGCTCGAGTGGAAAAACACTAAGATTAACCTTATCGATACTCCAGGTCTTTTCGATTTCGAGGGCGGCGTAGCCGAGGGTATGCGCGCGGCTGACAGCGCGTTGATCGTAGTTTCGGGTAAGGACGGCGTAGGCGTCGGAACCGAAAAGGCTGTTAAGGCTGCTTCTAAGCAGGATATCGCAAAGATTTTCTTCGTTAACGGCGTGTGTGACGAGAATGCCCGCTTCTATAAGGTTTTTGAGGACTTAAAATCGACCTTCGGACCCTCCGTATGTCCCGTAGTAGTTCCTTATATCGAGAACGGAAAAGCTGAGATTTACGTTAATCTCTTCGAGTATCGCGCTTACCGCTATGTTAAGGGCGTTGCTACTCCCTGTGATATGCCTGAGCTTGGCGACCGTTTAGAGGGTCTTCGCGAGGCTATCAAGGAAGCTGTTGCCGAGACAAGCGAGGAAATGCTCGATAAGTTCCTCGAGGGCGAGGAGTTTACTCCCGAAGAAATCGCTGTAGGCGTTTCCCAGGGCGTTAAGGACGGCTCGATCTGCCCCGTATTCTGCGGTGACGCTCAGAATACTTTCGCTATTGATATTTTCCTGAATTCTTTGATCTGGCTTGCGCCTAAGGCTGATTCCCGCAACGAGGTAGGCGTAGATCCTAACGGCGAGCCTGTAGAGATTTCCGTAAACGCTGACGGCGCTGCCGCGGCAATCGTATTTAAGACCGTATCCGACCCGTTCGTAGGTAAGCTCTCCTACATTAAGACTATTTCGGGTAAGATTTCCTCCGACGTTCCCGTTATGAATATGAGAACAGGCGAGAATGTACGTATAACTAAGGTTCTTACCGTACGCGGAAAGAAGCAGGAGGATGCTTCGTTTATCGGCGCGGGCGATATCGGCGCTATTCCTAAATTAAACGACGTTAAAACTGGCGATACTATATGTTCTCCTTTAAGAAAGGTGACTTTAGAGGGTGTTACATATCCCGTATCCTCTTATGCGAGAGCTATTAAACCTAAGACTAAGGGCGACGAGGATAAGGTTGCTCAGGCGGTTAAGAAGGTTATCGAGGAAGACCCGAGCATTAAGTATTTCCATAACCACGAAACCCACCAGATGCTCGTTTACGGTATGGGCGAGCAGCATCTTGATGTGCTTATTTCTAAAATTAAGAGTAAATATAATGTTGACGCTGTACTTGATGTTCCCAAGGTTGCTTACCGCGAGACTATCCGTAAGCCCGTTAAGGTTCAGGGACGTCATAAGAAGCAGTCGGGCGGTCACGGACAGTTCGGCGACGTATGGATCGAGTTCTCTCCCTGCGACAGCGATTCGCTCGAGTTTACCGAGTCTATCGTAGGCGGCGCGGTTCCTAAGGGATTCTTCCCCGCGGTAGAAAAGGGACTTAGAGAAGCTATCAACAAGGGACCTCTCGCGGGCTATCCCGTAGTAGGACTTAAGGCTAATCTTTACGACGGTTCTTACCATCCCGTAGACAGCTCCGAAATGTCGTTTAAAATGGCGGCTACTATCGCTTATAAGAACGGACTTCCTCAGGCAAGCCCGACTCTCCTCGAGCCTATCGGCGCATTGGCGGCTACTGTTCCCGACGACCATATGGGTGACGTTATGGGCGAGGTCAATAAGCGCAGAGGCCGTGTAACAGGTATGAATCCCGCTGAGGAAAAGGGTATGCAGGTAGTTGAGGCTGAGGTTCCCGTTGCTGAAATGGACGACTTCGCTACATTTATCCGCCAGTGTACTCAGGGACGCGGAAGCTATACCTTCGAGTTCGTACGTTATGAGGACGCTCCTGCTAACGTTGCGGCTAAAGTAATCGAGGCTTCAAAAGAAGAAGAGTAATTTTTATCATCCTCTTTTTTAAGGTCTATGAAAAATAGGTACAACGTAGGGCTGACTTTTTGTCAGCCCTTATTGTTGCGGTATCGGGATATATGTCTTGAGTAAAAGCTGCTTCTGTGGTATAATTATCACATATTTAATCGGAGATAAAGAAGGCTATACTATGAAAACTTTCTCGAAACTTTTAATATGTTTTTTATTCGCGGCGGTACTGTGGTCGGCATCAGTATCCGCTTCGGCGGCTAGACTTTCTAAACCTGTCTTTAAGCTCGCCAATACTGATAAAGGCGTTAAGATAAGCTGGAAATCCGTTAAGGGAGCAAAGAAGTATATTGTGTTCCGTAAGAGCGCTAAGGCTAAAAAATATAAAGCGATAAAAACGCTTAAGCTCCATACGTTTATCGACTCAAAGGCTGAGTCGGGTAAAAAATATACCTATACCGTATCGGCGGTCGGTTCGGGGAAAAAGACTCA
>CAJOHT010000001.1:25820-27773 GCA_905234305.1 uncultured Ruminococcus sp.
CGTTTAAAAGCTCCCGAGGGTTTTAAAGTCGAGTTGGCGGATTTATCAGACAATGAGGAAGATACGTACGGCGCGTACAGTACGGCATATCTTAGCTGGAATAAGGTTAAGGGCGCTTCAAGCTACGAAATCCAGCGGGTGACGATAACGAACGGAAGCGTCGGGCTGTATAAAAAACTCGGCTGTTTTAAATCGACTTCCTTTACCGATTATGGGGTACGCTCGGGAAGTTATTACAGATATAAGATAAGAGCGCTTAACGGTAAGTATAATAGCGCCTATACCGCGCCGAGCGCTAAAAAAGGCTATCTCGAAACGCCTTATATACGGCTCGAGGCGATTAAGCCTTCATATGAGGGTATAAGGGTAAGATGGCTGGGCTGCGACGGCGCCAAAGCGTATAAATTGTATAAAAGTACAGATAACGCAGAGAGCTATACCCTTATAAAGGACTCCGACTCCTTTGATGAGATAGACTTCGATTATAGTTATGACGACCTTGACGTTAAAGTCGGCGAAAAGTATTATTATTATCTTCAGGCTTATAATAACGAAATGACCTCGCAAATCAGCAACAACGCTTCGATGGCTTTTAAGGATTACGATATTATCGTTCAGGCGGGAAAAAGTGAAAATAATGAGCATCTTTCTAAGCTTTATAGCTACGCCGCCGCTATGGCAGAGGGTTACGGTACAAAACTGGACAGCGAGTTTAAATCCGACGACGAAAATATTGTCACAATCTCCATCGAAAAGGAATCGGACAATTATTATGCTGTGAACGTAAACGGCGTAAGCGAGGGCTACACTTATGTACAATTCGTTTCAGATATCAGCGCAAATACGAAGTTCAGGGTAAAGGTATGTAAAGAACCCGTTTATGATATTACTCTTAAAAAGGGAGAAACCGAGAGAATTGAGGAGCTTTACGGCGAAGAAGGCGCGCTCTTTTATTATGATGATGATATTTTGGAGGTGGATGTTACCTCCGATAACACGGACGTTTTAACGGTAAATGATCCGAACTCAAAAAACTTTACACTTACGGGTGTAAAATCAGGCGAGGCCGAGGTTAAGGTAAAAATCAGATTCATAAAGGAAGAGCTTGATATTCCGATTATAGACCGAACCTACTCCGTGCTGGTAGTTGAATAGTATAAGGAGCTGTCTTAAGACGGCTCCTTTTTGTTACCGCAGTTGCCTGAAAGTTACGTTAAAACATCAACGCGTTATGCGGCAGTCAGTATGCAGTAGGGAACGAGTTTCCTGCTATCCTGACAAAAAATTTATCACATTTCCCTCTGACCTCCATAAAATGTATTGATAAGCAGCTATGCTTAATAAAAAAACGGAGGTAATTACTTATGCCGGATATTCCCTTGAATAAGGTTGAAAACACGCAGAATTCAGGCGAGCCCGCCCAGTCATTCTGCATAGACGCGGACCGCGTTTATGATTCCTGCGGGGATAAGGATTGTTTATCGGAGATGAGGGTATTCTTTACCGAGGCTAACCAGAATATTATCAATACCGCAGTTTCGGTAAGAATAAGAGAAGCTAATATTATCAATACCGTAGTGAATGTCGAACCCGTTACGTACCATTGCGGATTTTACTCGGTGGATATGACGTTCTATTTCGAGATCGTACTCGACGTTTATACAAGCGGAGGAGCCGCTCCGACTACCGTTAACGGGCTTTCGGTATTCGCTAAGCGGGTTATCCTTTACGGCGGAAGCGGAAACGTAGCGGTATTTACGAGCGAGCCCGACAGTACCTGCGTCGACCCCGACGACTCGAGCCTGCCGAGAGCTAAGGTCCAGGTGGCTCAGCCTATGGCGCTTACAGCCTGCCTGACGGAATGCTGCAGTCCGTGTATGCCCAGCGCGGCTATTCCCGACTGCGTGACCGATTATTTCGGCGGAGATATCGTACCGTCACAGGCACGCTCAG
>CAJOHT010000002.1 GCA_905234305.1 uncultured Ruminococcus sp.
CCGCTGACGTTAAGCCTGCCGTAAAGCTGTTTGAGGAAAATCCCGATATACTCGAGTTTTATCAGAATCAGTTCAAGTATATTATGGTGGATGAGTATCAGGATACCAACAAGGTGCAATATAAGTTCGTATCTATGCTTGCCGAAAAAAGCCAGAATCTCTGCGTAGTCGGCGACGACGACCAGAGTATATACAAATTCCGCGGCGCTACGATTGAGAATATTCTTTCGTTTGAAAGTCAGTTCAAAAACGCTAAGGTGATACGCTTGGAGCAGAATTACCGAAGCACTAAGACTATCCTTAACGCCGCGAATAAGGTTATCGAAAACAATACCGCGCGTAAGGGTAAGACGCTTTGGACTGAAAATGAAACGGGCAGTAAAATCCACATCCATACCGCGTTATCGGAGAGGGAAGAGGCTTCCTATATCGCCCAGCAGGTTCTCGAGGGCGTGGCTAAAGGCAGAAAGTTTTCTGATTACGCTGTACTTTACCGTATGAACGCTCAGTCTAACGCGATTGAAACCGCGTTTTCAAGAAGCGGAATACCGCACCGAATAATCGGCGGCCACCGCTTCTATGACCGCGAGGAAATCAAGGATATGACCGCCTACTTAAGAGTTATAGATAATCCTCACGATAACATCCGCCTTAACCGCGTAATAAATGTTCCTAAACGCGGTATCGGTAAAACTACTATGGACAGAGCGGGGGAGATTGCCGCCGTTAACGGAATGAGCGTTTTCGACGTTATTAAAAACGCCGAGAATTATCCCGAGCTTAGCCGCGCCGTTAAAAAATTCAAGGATTTTATAGAGCTTATTGAGGGATTTCGCGAGGCTGAATCGAGCGGTGATTATTCTTTAGCGGAATTATACGAGCTTATTCTGGAGCATACCGATTATAAAAACTATTTAAAAACCGAGAAAGAAAACGCGGATGTGCGAATCGAGAATATCGAGGAGCTTAAATCGAATATCATAAAATTTGAGGAGGAGTACGGCGATGAGGCTTCGCTGTCGAATTTCCTTGAGGAAATCTCGCTGCAAACCGATATCGATAACTATGATACCGACGCTGATACAACCGTGATGATGACCTTGCACAGCGCCAAAGGTCTTGAGTTCCCCGTTGTATTTATCGCGGGTATGGAAGAGGGAGTTTTCCCCGGAGTAGCGATTTACTCAAATCCCGATGAGCTTAACGAGGAACGCCGTTTAGCGTATGTCGGGATTACGAGGGCTAAAGAGGAACTGTATCTTACAAAAACAAAGAGCAGGATGCTTTTCGGCTCGACTACCCATAACGCTCCGTCAAGGTTTGTAAACGAGATTCCCGATGAGTTGACTAAAACCTCAGGTGACAGAGGTTTCGGAAGTTTTTCTCAGCAGCCCTTCGGTTCGTCATCTGGTTCGATACCGTCAAAGCCTTCTTATGATTTTAACCCGAAGCTCGCTCCTGCGTTTAAGAAGCCCGCTCAAAAATCATCCGTTTCCTATAAAGCGGGGGATAATGTTCTGCATAAGGTTTTCGGAAAGGGTATGATAGTAAGAGCAGAGAAAATGGGTAATGATACTATGCTCGAAATTGTTTTTGAAACTAAGGGCACAAAAACCCTTATGGCGAATTTCAGTAAAATGGAAAAAATATAATAAAGCGATAAGTGGTGAGTGTTAAATGATAAGACACTTGCCACTGTTCATTTTATACAAAAACATAATTAAAAATTTGTGTAAAAATGCCCGTGCGTGTAATAGTGACAAAGATTAAAAAGTATTATATAATATACGTAAGTTTATGGCTTTTTAAGCCGAAAGGAGTTTTTAATAATGGGATTAATTAAAGCAGCTTTAGGCTCCGCGGGCGGTGTAATGGCCGATCAGTGGAAGGAATTTTTCTATTGCGACAGTATTGCGAAAGACGTTCTTGTAGTAAAAGGACAGAAAAGAACCTCAGGCCGTTCTTCTAACACAAAGGGAAGCGATAATATTATCTCAAACGGTTCAGTTATCGCGGTAGCTGACGGTCAGTGTATGATTATAGTTGAGCAGGGAAAGATTGTTGAAGTATGCGCTGATCCTGGCGAATTTACATACGATACATCTACCGAGCCCAGTATCTTTACGGGCGGTCTAGGAAAAGGTATTCTCGATACTTTCAGACAGATTGGTAAGCGTTTTACTTTCGGCGGCGATACAGGTAAAGACCAGAGAGTTTACTATTTCAACACAAAAGAAATCGTAGAGAATAAATTCGGTACTCCGAACCCTGTTCCTTTCAGAGTAGTAGACAGCAAAATCGGTTTCGATATCGACCTTGATATCCGCTGCAGCGGCGTTTATTCATATAAAATCACAAATCCGCTTCTTTTCTATACAAACGTATGCGGTAATGTAAGCGAACCTTATAAGCGCTCCGAAATCGATACACAGCTTAAGACCGAGTTTATTCACGCTCTTAACCCGGGCTTCGCCAAGATGAGCGATTTAGAGCTTCGTCCTAATCAGATAAGCGCTCATGTGGATGAGCTTACCGACGCTATGAATACAGCTCTTACCGCTAAATGGTCTGAACTCAGAGGAATAAGCATCGTATCTATCGCGCTTAATCCTATCGTCCTTACCGAAGAAGATTCCGCTATGCTCAAGGACGCTCAGCGCAGAGGTATGCTTCGTAATCCTGAGATGGCTGGCGCTACATTAGTTGACGCTCAGGCTGAGGCTATGAAGGCAGCGGCTTCTAACGAAGGCGGAGCTATGAACGGCTTTATCGGAATGGGTATGGCTATGAACGCAGGCGGCGGAATGAACGCTCAGGGCTTCTATAATATGGGCCAGCAGAATCAGCAGCAGGCTCCTCAGCAGCCCGCTCAGCAACAGCAGGCAGCTCCTCAGCAGAGTGCGGCGGGCGGATGGAAATGTCCGAAATGCGGCGCTCAGGCAAGCGGTAAATTCTGTCCCGAATGCGGAACACGTAAGCCCGAGGAGAAGAAGGGCTGGACATGTAAATGCGGCGCTGTTAACCTCGGAAAATTCTGTCAGGAATGCGGTTCTCCTAAGCCCGCGGATGCTCCTTTGTACAGGTGCGATAAGTGCGGCTGGGAGCCGAAGGATCCTCATAATCCTCCTAAGTTCTGTCCCGAGTGCGGAGATCCGTTCGACGATAACGATATAGTATAATTTAAGGCAATAGGTAACAGGTTTTTTATTGTCTGTATCCTATAGAAAGGTTTAGATATTTAAATGGCTGATATTTTAGAATATAAATGTCCATGTTGCGGCGGAGCGGTTAATTTCGATACCTCCGTCCAGAAAATGAAATGTCCGTATTGCGACAGCGAGTTTGACGTACAGGCGTTTCTTAAAAAGGACGAAAGATTAAACGAGCAGGCTCCAGATGAATTCAAATGGGAGGAAAAAGCGGGTCAGGATTGGGACAGCGGCGAAGAGGAAAAAATGTCCGTTTTCGTATGTAAATCCTGCGCGGGCGAAATTGTCGGCGACGAAAATACCGCCGCTACCCAGTGTCCGTATTGCGGAAATCCCGTAGTTTTCAGCGGACGCTTATCAGGAACCTTAAAGCCCGATTACGTAATTCCATTTAAACACGATAAGGACTCGGCTAAGGCTAAACTTAAGGAGTATGTCAACTCTAAAAAATTCGCTCCTAAATCGTTTAAAACCGAGAATAAGCTCGAGGAAATCAAGGGCATTTACGTTCCGTTCTGGCTTTTCGATTCTGATACGGACGCGGCTGTTGATTTTGAGGCAACTACTGTACGTACATGGTCGGACAGTAGATATAACTATACCGAGACCAGCTTTTTTGATGTGTTCCGTGAGGGTTCGATGAAGTTCGAAAACATTCCCTGCGACGGTTCCTCAAAAATGCCCGACGACCTTATGGAGTCTATCGAGCCGTTTGATTTTAACGAGGCTGTTGATTTCCAGACAGCGTATTTAGCGGGTTATCTCGCCGATAAATATGACGTTACTATGGAGGACAGCATTGACCGTGCCAACAACCGTGTTAAAGTAAGCGCAGAGGAAGTTTTAAGAGGCACTATAGATTATCCCTACGCTACCGTAACAGCCAGGAACAGTTCCATAAGGATAAAAAACGGTAAGGCTAAGTATGCGCTTTATCCAGTATGGATCTTAAATACGGATTATAAGGGCGAAAAATATACCTACGCTATGAATGGTCAAACAGGAAAATTTATCGGAAATCTTCCTCTGGACGGTAAAAAGGTTGCCGCTTTATTCGCGGGGTTGACGGTCGGTATCGGTGTAATAGCCTATATCATCGGGACCTTTTTCGGGTTGTTTTAAGGGGGTGTCGATATGAAAAAAGTATTTTCTGTTTTATTTGTAGTCATTATTCTTTCGGCGCTTTGTATGACTCCTTTCTCAGCGGCTAAGGAGCTGGTAGTTGATAAAGCGAATGTTCTTTCCGCTGATGAGGCTCAGGACTTAACGACTCAGCTTAAGGCGTTAGGTGAAAAATATAATATGGATTTTGTAATCCTGACTATCAAGACTTTGAACGGTAAGAGCGATGTTGCTTATGCCGATGATTATTATGATTACAACGGCTATGCCGACGACGGTTCACTTCTTCTTATCAGCGTTGATGACCATAAGGGTTATATCAGCACTAAGGGTTACGGTATAACCGCTTTTACAGATTATGGTATAAACTATATTTCCTCGGAAATAAAGAGCGATATAAAATCGGGCGATTATTATGACGCGTTCGATAAATATATTAAGCTTTGCGATGAGTTCGTTAATGAGGCGAAGAACGGTAAGCCGTATGATACTAATCATAAGTGCAAGAGCTTAACGGATATTCTTTTCGCGGCAGGTATTTCGCTTGCTATCGGTTTGGTTATTGCGTTATTTGCCGCTTTGACTTTAAAGAAAAAGTATAAGCCTGTAATGTTAAAACCCGAGGCTAACGATTATCTTATTAAGGACAGCTTAGCGTTACGTAACGCGTACGATAATTTCCTTTATTCTCATGTTACGAGAGAGCGGAGAAATGACGATAAAGATTCGGGCGGCGGAAGCTCGACTCATACTTCGTCATCAGGCTCAACCCACGGCGGTGGCGGATTTAGCTGGTAGCGTTGCGACCGCCGCCTGCGGCGGATGAAGGGAGCATAAGCGCTGCGCAAAATAAGGAGTGCGGCGAGCGCGCTCTTAGCGCGAGACGGACGACTATATTTTGGGCTGGAACCGTTGCGACCGCCGCCTGCGGCGGATAAGGGTAACAACTGTAATCAGCTCCCCGCTTTAAACGGAGTAATTTTGACGCTTTACTATTTGTCAAACATCCGCAGGCGACAGCCTGCGAATGTTTTTCGCATCGCAAATCGCCTAAAATTTCAACCGTTTAAAGTCCAAAGGAGTTTTGCTGAGGCAGATTTTTGTCTAGCTGCGGCAAAACCGCAACAAACCCTGACGGGTTTGTGAGGATTTTAACAATAGAAAGGCGGAAATCTGTTCAGCAAAACCGGAGATCTGATTACAGTTGTTACCCTAAGGGAGCAAAAGCGCTGCGCAAAATAAGGAGTGCGGCGAGAGCGCTCTTAGCGCGAGACGGACGACTATATTTTGGGCTGGAAACAGTTGCGACCGCCCGTGAGCCACGGGAACCGAAGCCGCCTTTGGAAACATTTGCAAAAGAGTAAAAATGCCATCAACGGCGGGTCTTAAAACGCGTGAATAATAGGCTTTGATATATAAATGTTTAAAACGCGAATTGGCAGCGGGGACACCCCGCCGCCCGTAAGCCACGGGAGCCAAAGCCGCCTACAAAAAAATTATATAGATTTTCTTTAAATATAAATTTGCACATAATAATTTTGTTGACTTTTTTGTATAGTTTTGATAAAATAATGATACTGAATTTATGCATAATGAGGTGAGTTTATGGCACATGAATCTGACCATAAGCGTCAATTTAAAAACCGAAAAGAAAAAATCGGCTGGTATCTTGACGAAATAGATTGCTATAAAGAAGATATGGGAAAGTGGTATACCCTGGGCGTGCGCATTATTCTTCCTTTCCTCCTCTTTATAATTCCGTTCAATAAACTTGTATATCACGGTTTTGAATGGATTAGAACGCATTTTTTACTTGGTATTATTCCCGAGTTCAATGAAACAATTCCCCTTTGTTTATGGATGCTTGTGTGTCTTATTTTTCTTGCTATTCTTATTTTCCTGCCGAGATTCGCGACTTTCTGCGAATTCGTTTCATCTTTCGGGTTCTATTATCTGGCATTCACCGTCACCTATATGGTTGAGCAGGGCGGTAAACTCGTCGAACGCGGCTTTATAACTAACGGGCTGGGATATTTTACTATTATATCTCTTTCAATATTTATGTTTATGAAGCTGGTCTTTTTAGTTTTTGAAATCGCTTACAAGATAGTTTTCCGCGGCGAAACCGAACCTAAAGCATATAAAGACGAAGCTAATGAAATTGTTTTTTAAAAAAATATGATAAACACTTGCAATTTTTAAAAGAAAGTGTTATAATTCCATTGTTGAATATTAAAAAGTATGAGGAGTGAGCGAACAGCTTGCTCCTTTGTGTTTATCGAAAAGCCGAGGCTCGTAGCCCTAAAATAGCGACTGACGAGGACTAAGCCGAGAAGAACACGAAGTGTTCGAAGCGGATTAGACGAGTGGGAGTTAAGAGAGGAATAGCGAAGAGCAACGAGGCTAGACATCGAAAAGCCGAAGCTCGGAGCCCTGAAATAGCGACTGACGACAACTAATTTGCAGAGCAATCAAGGATTGCGGCGCAAATTTGGGGAGTGGAAGCTATTTCAGGAACAGCGCAGAGCAACGAGGCTAGACATCGAAAAGCCGAAGCTCGGAGCCCTAAATCCTATCCCCTAAATCCTATATCCTACAATCCTACATTCTTATTATAAATGCCGAAAGCCGCGCGTTTCCGCGCGGCCTTGGCAAGGGGTTAGATAAGGAAATGGGTATGAGTGGATTGGACATAATATGTGGATTAATTTAATTATGTCCGTCCGGAAAGCAGTTTAAGCTGACCTTTCGGTCGTTGTTTTAGGGATTTTCACGGTATATTCGATATAATCCCCGCCGTCATAATGTTTGCAAACGGCGTCTATTCCCGATTGCCTCATTGTACTGACAGCTTTATTTATCGTATTAATAAAAATTCGTATGTCTTTTATAATAATCTTATGTCTTATTTTTTTCGTTTCTACAGCAGCGGAGTTGTATAGAAGATTCTCAATCAGCTCCTCGCTTTGGGCAACATTAAGATTATCTGCTATTATTTTCGATAGCGCTTCTTTCCTAAGCTGTTGGTCATAGATTTTTAACAGCGCTCTTGCGTGACGTTCTGAAAGTCCCGCCTGAACGATCCAATCCTGCTCGTCATACGAAAGGTTCAGCAGCCTCAGTTTATTTGCTATCGTACTCTGGCTTTTTCCAAGTTTTTGAGCCGCTTGTTCCTGAGTTATTCCGTAGCGCCTTATGAGTTTTGAGATTCCTCTTGCTTCCTCAAATATACCGAGGTCACAACGCTGTAAATTTTCTAAGAGTGCCAAAATCGCCGATTCTCGATCATTGCATTTAATTACAATACAGGGAACCTTTGAGAGTCCCGCGAGTACGGCGGCTCTGAGTCTGCGTTCTCCTGCAATAATCTCGTATTCCGACTGGCTGACCTTGCGAACCGTAAGAGGCTGTAAAATACCGTTTTCCTCTATTGATTTAGCGAGGTCGCGGAGCTTGTCCTCTTCAAAAATTCTTCGCGGCTGAGTTTTGTTCGGTCGGATTTTTATAGTGGGTATTTCTGTTATCCTGTTTTCGGATTTACTAAGGTAATTCAATACCTCACCTCTCTTTGAGGTTTTCCCCTTCACTGGCATTATAATAACACAGCTTTACTAAAAAGACTGTCGAAGTATGAGCGAATTTTTTTAAATCTTTTCCCATAAATTGTAGAAAAACGCCGAACTTTAAGTTCAGCGTTTTAAAGATGTCTGTTTTTTATTTTCTTTCCTGTTCGAGGATATTTTTCGGGAGTCGGTTTTATCTTTTTAATTACGATTACCGCCCTCTCACCTGCTCCGTTTAAACTAAATTTTTTTACATCAATTATTTCTCCGCCTAAAACCTTTACGGCGTTATCGGCTTCTTCTATCTCTTCTTTATAGTCCGCGCCTTTCATAGCAACGAAATATCCTCCGACCTTCACAAACGGAATACAATACTCACAAAGTACATTCATTCTAGCGACAGCCCTCGAAACCGCTACGTCATATTCTTCGCGATATGTATTATCCTTACCCGCTTCCTCCGCTCTTGCGTGTATCAACTGAGAATCAATCCCGATTTTTTCCGATACCTCTCCGAGGAAATTAAGCCGTTTGTTAAGACTGTCGAGAAGATAAAGTTCAATATCTTCCCTGAAAATCTTAAGTGGTATCCCTGGGAATCCCGCGCCCGTTCCGACGTCTATCAGTTTTGCTTTATCGGGAATATCAAAATAATTTATAACCGAAAGACTGTCCGCGAAATGCTTAACCGCTACTTCCTCGGGCTCAGTAATTCGCGTTAGATTTATACTTTTATTCCATTCAATAAGAAGATTATAATACTTCTCAAACTGCTCCGCCTGTAAATCAGTTAGGTTTATGCCGATTTCCTTACAAGCTGACTTCACTAAATCTTTCATATTAACCTCTTTGAGCTAACCATATCAACAGCACATTTATATCCGCAGGAGATACTCCCGAGATCCGTGACGCCTGCCCGATATTCAGCGGCTTGATTTTGTTAAGTTTCTCCCTTGCTTCTAACCTTAATCCTTTTATCTCGTTATAATCAAACTCACTCGGAAGTTTTTTCTTCTCGAGTTTTCTAGTTTGTTCAACCTGTTTAAGCTGCTTTTCAATATAACCCGCGTATTTTACTTCTATTTCAACCTGTTCAAATATATTGCTGTCGAGGTCAGGGCGCGTAATATCAACAGACTCTAAATCCTTGTAACTAATCTGCGGTCTTCTGAGCAGGTCAATAAGTTTTGCGCCTGTATTTAAAGGAGATGTTTCACGTGAAACAAGTATTTCGTTTATTTTATCTCCTGGAGGGATTACTGTTTTTTCTATACGTTTAAGCTCCTCCGCCTTCAGCATTTGTTTTTTACTAAAGCGTTCCCAGCGGTCATCGGAAATAAGCCCAATTTTCCTTCCGATAGGAGTAAGTCTTACATCGGCATTATCCTGTCTTAAAACTAATCGATACTCGCTTCTGGAGGTCATCATCCTGTACGGCTCGTTAGCTCCTTTAGTTACAAGGTCATCAATAAGCGTTCCGATATAAGAACCAGAGCGTTCCAGTATCATTGGTTCCTTCCCTTGGATTTTTAACGCCGCATTTACTCCCGCGACAAATCCCTGAGCCGCCGCTTCCTCATATCCCGAGCTTCCGTTAAACTGTCCCGCGCCGTATAATCCTTCAAAGTTTTTGAATTCCAGCGTAGCGTTCATTTCAGTAGGATCAATACAGTCATACTCAATAGCGTATGCCGGCCGCATAATCACCGCGTTTTCAAGTCCTTTTATGGTATGGTAGAATTTAAGCTGAACCTCCTCGGGTAATGAAGAACTCATTCCCTGCAGGTACATTTCCTCTGTATCAAGCCCGCAAGGTTCGATAAACAGCTGATGGCGTTTTTTCTCGCTGAATCTTACGATTTTATCTTCTAAACTCGGACAATACCGAGGTCCTATACCCTCAATCTCTCCGCCGTAAAGCGGCGAACGATGGATATTCTCGAGAATTATTTCTTTTGTTTTTTCGTTAGTCCAGCTTATATGACATTTAACCTTATTCTCTCCCAAATTCTCGGTATCGTAGGAAAACGGAATCGGCGGTTCGTCGCCAAGCTGTTCCTCTAACTCGGAAAAATCTATACTGCTTCTTAAAACTCTGGCGGGTGTTCCCGTTTTAAATCTTCTGAGTTTTAGTCCTAACTCTTTAAGACTCTCGCCGAGGAAGCTCGCGGGAAATATTCCGTCGGGACCGCTTTCATAGCTTACTTCGCCGATAAATATTTTTCCGTCGAGATATGTACCCGTAGCGATAATTACAGCCTTGACCTCGTATTCCGCCAGCATTCTTGTAGTAACAATATATCCTTCGCTGATTTTCTTTATCCCCGTAACTTCCGCCTGATGAAGCTCAAGATTTTGCTGAAGTTCAAGTTTATGCTTCATAACATCGGAATATTTCCTTCTATCAATTTGCGCTCTGAGCGAATGAACGGCCGGACCTTTTCCTTTATTCAGCATTCTGCTCTGCAAAAAGCATTCGTCGGCGGTTTTTCCCATTTCACCGCCGAGCGCGTCTATCTCTCTTACAAGATGACCTTTAGCTGTTCCGCCGATTGAAGGATTACAGGGACAGTTCCCGACCGCGTCCATATTAATAGTAAAAACTACGGTCTTACAACCTAGCCTAGCCGCGGCTAGTCCCGCTTCTATTCCCGCGTGACCTGCTCCGATTACGGCTATATCAAATTTTCCCGCTTTATAATTCATAAATCTTCTCTACTTTCCGACACAGAAATTATGGAATACATTATCTACAACTACTTCGCTTACTCTTTCTCCCGTTAATTCCAGTATGTTTTCTATAGCGTCTTCCAACGTTACTGTAACAGCGTCGAAAGTCATTCCGAGATTGAGCGCGTCTATAGCTTCCTGAAGCGACTTTTTCGCGTTTAAAATCGCGTTTCTTTGTCTTTCATTAGCTAATATTCCCTCGCTTGGATTAAAATTATCGCATCCCGCGATTTTTTCAATTTCTGATACTAAATTTTCAACGCCTTCTTCTGTTTTTGCGGAAATTCGTACCGTAGTTTCTATTCTGTCTTCAATATATTTCTCGTTAAGCTTATTTTCTAAATCGGTTTTATTAATTACGGCAATCGTTGGAGCGTCTTTTATAATCTCCAAAAGTTTTTTATCGTCCTCATCAAGCTCTCTTCCCGAGTCAAAAACAGCCATAACAAGACCGCAATTTTCAATACGGCTTTTAGCTATGTCTACACCTATCTTTTCAACAGTGTCCTCAGTTTCTCTCATTCCCGCGGTATCGCTGAGCCTTAAGGTGACATTGCCTACGTTAACCGTTTCCTCGATAATATCTCTGGTTGTGCCAGGTATATCGGTAACAATACTTCTATCATGACCCGAAAGAAGATTCATAATAGTGCTTTTTCCCGTATTAGGTTTTCCCGCGATAACGGTATCGAGTCCTTCTTTTACTGTCTGACCCATATCATAGGTTTTAAGCAGCTTGTCTAGTTCGAACATACATTCTTTAAAAGTAGTTTTCAGACTTTCCTCAGTTACTTCTTCTATATCTTCCTCAGGATAATCCACCCATGCGCTGAGATGAGCAGCTGTATTTACAAGCGAATTTTTTATTTTTTCGGTTTTTCGCCAAAGCGCTCCTTCTTTAGCGAGTAAAGCCGCTCTTGCCGCCGCCTTGCTTTTAGCGGAAATAATATCTATTACCGCTTCCGCTTCGGTAAGGTCAAGTTTTCCGTTTAAAAACGCGCGCTTTGTAAATTCTCCCGCCTCAGCAGGCTTCGCTCCCGCCTCGATAACAGTTCTGAGAACTTCGCTCGTAATAAACAATCCCCCGTGACAGGATAATTCAACTACGTTTTCGCCTGTATAACTGTGCGGTTCATGGAATACGGTTGCAATTACCTCATCCAGTTTTTCGCCGTTTTTATATACATATCCAAGCGCCGCAGTATAACCCTTCAGATTACTAAGAGGTTTTCCCGATATTGACTTAAAAATACTGTCGCATATTTCTATCGATTTTTCTCCGCTTACGCGAATAACTCCTATTCCGCCCTCACCCTGAGCGGTAGAAATCGCGCAGACTGTGTTATTATTTTTCATAAGAACATCCTATAAAAGAAAAGGTCGGGTGACATCGGTAATTAATATCACCATGCTGTCTACTCGACCTTAAATTATTTAATCTATTCTACCGTAAAGTCCCGCGCCGCCGCTTTCGTCAAGCGGTTTACGATCGGGGTTAGTCTGAGGTTTAGTATTGCTTCGGTTGGATCTCGAGCGGTTATATCCTGTGCGGTATCCTCCTCTGCGGTTTCCTCTTTCCTTAGGATCGGGACCGATAACAACATGTCTTAAGGTGTTTTCACCCTCGCTCCATGAGGTAGCTCCCTTAACCTTTTGAACCGTAGTATGTAAAATTCTTCTTTCGTAAGGATTCATCGGCTCAAGTGAGGTTTTCTTTCCTGTTTTTACCGCTTTAAACGCGAGCTTACGGGCAAGAATTTCAAGAGTTTTCTCTCTTTTTTCTCTGTAATTACCCGTATTAACGGTAATCTTAAAATAGCTGTTGTCAACATGATTAGCAACTAAACTTGTAAGATACTGGAGCGCGTCGAGAGTTTCTCCGCGTCTTCCGATAATATATCCTACATCATCACCTTCAATATTGAAGGTTGCGCTTGTATCGGTTTTTTCCGTCTCAATAGTTAAGGTGTCAAGGTTCATTGCCTTTATAACGTCTTTTATAAATGTTTCCGCGACATCTGCGGGGTTATCTTTTTCATTTATCGTTATCTTAACCTGAGCCTGTTTGCCTCCGAAAATTCCAAGCACCTTTTTTTCAGCTCTCTGAACTACTTCAAAATCAAATTCCGAATTATCGTCAAGTCCAAGCTGGGCTTTAGCGTTTTCTAGAGCTTCCTGTTCAGTATCGCCGATACCAATAACTTCTTTAATCATTTTTTCCCTCTAATTCTTAATCACTTTTTATTTTTCTTAGTGTTTTTACTATCCGTCTGATAAACAGCGGGAACAGGTTCATATTTTACCAGCGCTTCCTGCTGTTCAAGTAAAGCGATATGTTGGGCTTCTCCTTTAGCCGTAAGATTAATCGGTCCGTAGAATTTACCCATAATAATTGACTGTACAAGCGAGAATACAGAGTTACAAATCCAGTAAAAACCAACCGCAGCGGGTACTGAAAAAGCGATCCACGCCGAGAACAGCGGTAATCCGATAAACATTATCTTCATACATCCCTGCTGAGTCTGGCTGTTTCCGTTGATTTTCATTGTAATTAAAGAAGTCGCGACGGATGTAACGAAGCAGAGTACGGGAATTAAAATATAAATCGACATAAATCCCTGGCTGCTCGGACTGATAAGCAGATTAAATCCGCAGAAATTAAATCCGTTAACGAACATCTCGATATTGGCGGCGTCCCCCGCGTTAAAGAGCATACCTATAAGCTCTTTTGAATCAGCTAAGGAACGTACAAGGTTGATTTCCTGATAAGTCGCTCCCGTAGCCGCGGCGCTGTGAACTGAAAATCCCGGAATAGTGTTTATATAGTTAGTAGCGTTTGTAACAATATCCTGACCGATGTGCAGTGTATTTGTAAGAGGATACGCAACACAATAGAAAATTCCGAGCATAATAAACATCGGTACTATACTCGTAAGACATCCGCCTGTAGGGCTGACGCCTTCTTTCTGATAAAGTTTTTGTATCTCTTCGTTAGCTTTCTGCTTATTATTAGCGTATTTTTCTCTTATTTCCTTCTGTTTTTTCTGAAGTCTGGCAGTATTCGCCATACTTTTCTGCTGTTTAATTGAAAAAGGAAATAACACAAATTTTATTATAATAGTAAATATTATAATAGATACTCCGAAGTTCTGAAATACGTAAAACAGCGCCCAGAGCAAGTATCCCATGATACTACCGAAAAAACCGAAAATTTGCACTAAGGTTTACCTCTCTTTTTTCCCTTTTATAATCTTGTCGGGAACGGGATCTACCCCTCCCTTTGAAAAGGGATTACATCTTAAAAAACGCCATAATGACAGAAAAAATCCTATAAAAGCTCCGTGCTTTTCAATAGCTTCGACCGCGTAATGAGAACAAGTTGGATAATATTTACATTTAGGAAGAGTTCTAGGAGAAATGTTTTTCTGGTAAAATCGTATTGAGCCTATAAGTATTCTTTTCATATCAGGTTATTTTCCTTAAATTGTTTCTCCATAACCTTTTTTATATCCGTACTTTTTTTAAACGGGGTTTTTCCTCTTGCGACAAAAACAAAGTCATAATGCCCGTTTAATAAAGGCGAAACTTCGTAAAATGCCGCTCTTATTATTCTTCTAGCACGGTTGCGTTTTACGGCGTTTCCTATTTTTTTCCCGGTGGTTATTCCGAATCTTGTTTCTTTATTGTTGTTTTTGCTGTAATAAATAACTACCAAGGGATTTACTAAACTTTTTCCCTTTCTGTAAAGACGGTGAAAATCTCTGTTTTCTTTTAAGATTTTTACCTTTTCCATAAATTACCACCCGAAAATTTACTTTACAATAAATCTTGTAAAGTAATAAAGACCACCCTTTTAAAGTGGCCTTATTTTAGTATGACAACTTTTTTCTTCCTTTAGCTCTTCTTCTGGCGAGAACTTTGCGTCCGTTGCGAGTTGACATTCTTTTCATAAAGCCGTGTTCTTTTTTTCTGTGTAATTTCTTAGGCTGATATGTTCTTTTCACTTTATTAACCCCCCTTCGGGCATAGTTTTACAAATAAATGTACTAAGTTATTATAGTATAAAAATACAAATTCGTCAACTAATTTTTTAATAAAAATTTTTTATACTGAAATACACAATATATAGTGTTTATGCTTTATTAGATATACAAGATTTCTTATTTCATTATACACTTTTTTCTTTGTAATAATATTTGTATTATATATACTTTATATTATTACAATTTTTTAATTGCATTTTTTTATAAAATTTGATATAATAAAATTCAATTATACTGGAGTAGTTTGGACTGATTTTTAACAATTTTTTCAAACATAAAGAAAGGGAAAAAATGGAAAATTTTAATGATACCTGGAAAGTAATATGTGATTACTGTAAAAGACAGATGACGGATATTGCCTATAATACGTGGATAAGTAAAATTGAGCCCGTTGGTTTAGATTTTGATAAGAAAAAGGCTGTTCTTTCCGTTCCTAACGATTTTCATAAACAGACTTTAGAGCGCTGCTATAAACTCCTTTTGGAAGAAGCATTTAAAGCAGTATTCGATACCGATATAAAAGTTGAGTTTTCTGTTTTAAAGGATGACGTTAAAGAAGAAATAAAAGAAAATAATAATGATAATCGTTACGAATATACCTTCGATACCTTTATCGTAGGAAATTCCAATAAATTCGCCCATGCCGCGTGTCTTGCGGTAGCTCAGAATCCTTCCAAGGCTTATAATCCTCTTTTTCTTTACGGTAATTCAGGACTTGGAAAGACCCATCTTCTTAACGCTATCGGAAATGAGATAAAGAAGAACGATTCATCAAAATCTATTTGCTACGTTAAGGGTGATGATTTTACCAACGAGCTTATTGAGTCACTCCATCGAGCCAATATGTCCGAATTCAGACAAAAATACCGTTATGCCGACGTACTTCTGGTTGACGACGTTCAGTTTATCGGCGGTAAAGAAAGTACGCAGGAAGAATTTTTCCATACCTTTGAAACTCTTTATCTAGATAAAAAACAGATAATTCTTACATCCGACCGTCCTCCAAAGGAAATAAAAACTCTTGACGATCGTTTAAGAGGTAGATTTGAGATGGGACTCATAGCCGATATTCAGCCGCCCGATATTGAAACGCGTATAGCTATAATTAAACGCAAAGCTGAAATTATGGATATAGATATTCCTAACGATGTATGCGAATATATTGCCAATAATGTTAAAAGCAATATAAGACAGCTTGAGGGTACAGTACAGAAAATAAAAGCTAAAAATAATCTTGACGGAGAGAAACCTTCAATAAAATCCGTTCAGAATATTATAGCCGATATTCTTAATAATGATGTTCCGCCCGAAATAACTGTCGAAAAAATAGTAGAAGAGGTTGCTCGTACTTTTAATGTTTCAGCAGATGAACTAAGAAGCGCTAAAAACAGAAGCGCCTATATAAGCGGACCCCGCCAGGTAGCTATTTATATAATTAATGAGCTTACTACCTTGACTCAGGAAAGCATAGGAAAAGAATTTGGCGGAAGAGATCATTCTACTATTAAATATGCTATTGATACTACCGCGAAAAAAATGAAAAAGGATTCTAAACTGCGCTCCATAGTAGACGATATAATTAAAAACTGCAGTGCTTAATCTTTTAACAAATATTTCAACATTTAACAAACATCTTTTAACACTCTGTTGAAAACATTAATTAAAACAATTATTTATCAACAATATTAACATTCCTCATCTAAAACTAAAACCCAGATTTTTCCAGATTTTATCGAACATTTAAAATTTTCCAACATTTTAACACACACTACTACTACTACTAAAAATTATATAATAATTATTTATAAAAATACATTTCAAAAAACTTTTTATTATATTTTATAAACTAAGATGTTAAAATTTCAAATCAATAACGGTAAGTTAAATATAGGGTTGGATAAATTGATAAGGAATAGAAGTAAAATAGGAACGAGGAACATTATCTATAAAATCAAGTTTAAATTTGAAAATTAAACTTTTATAAATTATAAATATTTCTTCTCGTACTAAAACAGGAGGTAAAAAATGAAGATTAACGTAATGAGAACGGATTTAGCAGAAGCGGTTTCAATTGTATCGAGAGCTGTTTCAAGTAAAGCGACTATACCCGCGCTCGAGGGTATTCTAATAAAAGCGTATGGATCCAAGCTGAATATATCAGGATATGATCTTGAAATTGGAATTAATACAAATATAGATGCATCAATTTCAGAGCAGGGAGAAATCGTAGTAAGCGCTAAATATTTCTCGGAGATTGTAAGAAAACTTCCCGAAGAGGTTGTATGTATAGAAACTGACGACAGAATGATAACTTATATTACAAGCGGTCATGCGGAATATCAGATCGTAGGAATGAATTCTGCTGAATATCCCGATTTACCGGCGTTTGAGGAAAATGAAGGTTTTGAGATAAAGAGCGAAATTTTGAGAGAAATGATTCGTCAAACAGTTTACGCAGTATCCGATAATAACGCTAAGCCTATATATACAGGTTCTTTATTTGAGCTTGAAAATAAGGTATTTAAAATTGTAGCAATAGATGGATATAGAATGGCAATCCGTCAGGAAGCTGTCGACAGCGAGGTAAGTTCTCAGTTTGTTGTTCCAGGAAAAACTCAGCAGGAAGTATTAAAGATTATCGGCGGTGATGATGAAAACGTATATATCAGCGTCGGTAAAAGAAATATTATGTTTAAAATAGGGGAGTACAGCGTAGTATCTAGACTTATTGAGGGAACTTTCCTTGATTATAACAGTACGATCCCTAAGACCAGTAAAACTGAGTTAAAAGTAAATACAAGACTTTTTATCAACGCTGTCGATCGTATGTCGCTTTTAAACGGCGATAAGCTGCAAAGTCCCGTAAGATGTTATTTCTCCTCGGAAGAAATCAGACTTTCCTGCTCTACTTCTATAGGTAAGGCGAATGATGTTATTTCTGTTCCTGTCAGCGGCGATGAAGTGGAAATTGGTTTTAATAACAGATATTTGCTCGACGCTTTACGTAATGTTGACGCTGACGAGGTGAAGATAACTCTTAACGGCGGATTATCTCCAATGATTATCAGACCTGTTTCAGGAGACAGCTTTGTAAGTCTTGTTGTTCCTATGAGGTTGGCTAATGTCTAAGGAAAAAATAAAAATAAACGGCGAGTATATTAAACTTCAGGATTTGCTTAAATTCTCGGGTCTTTGTATGACGGGAGGCCACGCTAAGATCGTTATTCAAAACGGCGAGGTAAAAGTTAATAATGAAGTATGCACAATGCGCGGAAAAAAGATAAGAGATAAAGATATAGTAGAATATGACGGAAAACAACTGGAAGTTTTATTGATATAGTATGTATGTAAAAAAATTACAGTTTAAAAACTACAGAAATCTTGTTGACGGAGAAATCGAACCCTGTGAAAAAATAAATGTAATTTTCGGAAATAACGCTCAGGGAAAAACAAATATGATTGAAGCACTATGGTTATTTTGCGGAGGTCATAGCTTTAAGGGTTCAAAAGAAAATGAATTTATTAAATTCGGAGAAAAGTTCTCAAGAATAAAAGCCGAATTTTTCTCCCAAAATAGGGAACAGGAAGCGGAAATAATATTTAACGGCGGAAAGAAAGAAGTAATTATAAACGGCGTTAAGAAAAATTCATCAGCTTCCCTGATAGAAAAATTTAACGCGGTAGTTTTTTCTCCCGAAGATTTAACTCTTGTAAAAAGAGGTCCTTCTGCAAGAAGAAGATTTTTAGACAGCGCAATATGCAGAGAAAAATTAAGAAACGCCGTTGTACTTTCAAAATATAATCAGACTTTAAATCAAAGAAATGCTCTTTTAAAGGATATTTTCAGGCATCCCGAATTAAAAAGCACCTTATCAATATGGGATGAAACGCTGTGCCATCTCGGAGCGAAAATAATATTTCAAAGACTTTCTTATATTAATAAACTCCAAAAAGACGCGGAGGAATATCATTTTGGAATATCGGATAATACTGAAAAATTAGAGGTTGTTTATTTCTCTAATTGTTCCGCAAAATACGGCGACAGCGAGGAAGTAATATTCGATAAACTTTTTAAAAGTTTAAAGGACTCGAAAAAAGAAGATGAAAACAGCGGATTTACGAATATAGGACCGCACCGCGACGACTTTATTATAATAATAAACGGAAAAAAAGCGAAAATATTCGCTTCTCAAGGTCAGCAGCGCAGCGCGGTATTATCTTTAAAACTAGCTGAAGCAAAAGTATTGAGTGATTTAACCGAGGAAAAACCTGTTATTTTGCTGGACGATGTATTATCGGAGCTTGATAAAAAAAGAAGGGAATTTCTTCTTAATAAGATAAGCGAGTACCAGGTTTTTATAACTACCTGCGAGATGAGTGGGGAAGAGGTATTAAAAAAAGGAAAAACTTTTTACGTAGAAGAAGGAAAGATAAGCTGATGTATCTGCATTTAGGAGAAAAAACCGTAGTTCAAACCGAGAGCATCGTTGGAATTTTTGATATGGATAACAGTACGATTTCTAAACATACGAGAAATTTTCTATCAAACTGCGAAAAAAACGGGGAAGTAGTAAACGTTAGTTATGAGCTTCCTAAGTCTTTTATAGTATGTATCGAAGATAATAAAAGGAAAGTATATATCAGCCAGATTGCCGCGGCAACGCTTTATAAAAGAATTAAAAATTAAGAATTAAGAATTTTAAAATTTTGGATTATAGATAATAATAGGAAAATAATTTGATAGGGAATAGAATTTAAATAGAAACGAGGAACTTTATCAATTAATTTGAGTTTAAGGTCGGGAAAATTAAATTTGTTCACTATCAAACTTTCTGCTCGGAGGAAAAAATGGGAAAAAAATGTCCATATTGCGGGAGAAGAATTTCATATTTTACAACTTTTCATGAGAAAAAAAGAGGTATACATACCTGTACCCGCTGTAAAAAAGAAAGCAAAATAAAAACCGACTTCAGACTTATTGTAGCATTTATAGCCGTAGTTTTGGTAGTGCTTATGTTTATGGTATTATGGAGCGGATCGGGAAATTATAATAATTTTATCGGCGTAATAATAACCGCGGTAATACTTTTGGTTTTCTATTTAACAACACCGTTGTTCATAAGATTCGTTCCGCTGAAAAAATACAGAGAAAATGATACTGTCCGCGAAGAATTTGAATATGAATACGAACCAGCACCCGATATTGACGACGAAACCTTTAATAACGGATTTACATTTAACCGTGATATTTTTGACGAGATAAAAGAAAGAAGACATTCAACAATCGCGCGGAATAATGCGGAAAATCTAGAAAATATAGAGCATACTAAAGTTGCCGAAAAAAAATACGTACCGATAATAAAAGACGTAACCGAGGCGCATGCTTCTTCCTCTGAAGAGCCGTTAAAAAAAGTAAAAAATACCGCGTCGTATAGTTATTCTGATTATGAAAGCAAGGATAATTTTGATGACGAACCGCGTATTTATCGAAAACAAACTCCGAAGAAAAAAACAGAGCGTCCTGACGGGACAAAATATACGGCTAACAGGAAGTTTTAATTATGTTCAGACTACCGATATGTCCGTATTGTCATACGATTTTCAGATACGGTGATGTAAAAAATAATAAAGAAAACATTATAGAATGTTATCACTGTAAGAATGAATTTAAAAAGGGAAGAATAAAGGGTTATATTATATTAGGATTGATTATAACGGCGCTTGCTGTAACTCTTAATATAATAATCTTAAACTTAACCGCGAGTTTTGTCACCTCAATTATTCCTATTATGATTGTAAGCATAGTGGCTGTTATATTATTTATGATATTAACTCCGTTTTTTACCGAATATAAGAGGATGGAAAATAACGAAATAAAAGAAATCCCGTCGGTAAATATTGCGGAACAAACTAATATAAAGCAGAAAAGATCAGTAAAAACAAGAAACAGAAAAACGAATAAGTAAAAGTTTTATGGAGGTAATTTAATGGAAAACGAAGAAGTAAAGGTTTCAAAAGTCGAAAACGATTATGGCGCGGACGATATACAAGTCCTTGAAGGATTGGAAGCAGTCCGTAAACGCCCGGGTATGTACATAGGATCTACGGGTCCGAGAGGACTGCATCACCTTGTGTACGAGATTGTTGATAACTCTATTGACGAGGCGTTAGCGGGTTATTGTTCAAAAATAGATGTTGTAATTGAGAAAGATGATATAATAAGAGTAAGCGATAACGGACGAGGAATTCCTGTCGGAATAAACGAGAAAACAGGAGTTCCCGCGGTGACTCTCGTATTTACCGTACTTCACGCAGGCGGTAAATTCGGCGGCGGCGGATATAAGGTATCAGGCGGTCTTCACGGAGTCGGCGCGTCGGTAGTTAACGCTTTATCCGAATGGGTCGAAGTAAAAGTATGCGACGGCGAGGATATTTATTTCCAGCGATATGAGCGCGGAAAGATAGTATGCGACCTTAAAAAGATAGGAAAAAGTACGGAAAAAGGTACAGAAGTACGCTTTAAAGCCGACGCTAAAATATTTAAGGAAACTACGGTTTACGAATACGAGGTTCTTGAAAAAAGACTTCGCGAGCAGGCGTTCCTTAATGCGGGAATTCATATTGAATTACGCGACGAAAGAAATGACGAGGTTATTCAGAAAAACTTTAAATACGAGGGCGGTATTTCGAGCTTCGTAGAGTTTATTAATAAAAAGAAACACGTTGACCCGATTCACCCCGAGGTAATTTACTTCGCGTCCAAGAACGCTGAGGATACTGTCACTGTTGAAGTTGCTATGCAGTATACCGACAGCTATAACGAGCTTACTTTATCGTTCGCTAATAATATTCATACCGTGGACGGAGGTACTCACGAAGAAGGCTTCCGAAGAGCTTTAACCCGCGTTATGAACGATTACGCGAGAAAATTCAACAAACTTAAAGAAAACGATAAGAATTTATCAGGCGAAGATGTAAGAGAAGGTCTTACCGCAGTGATAAGCGTTAAGGTTAAAGAAGCTCAGTTTGAGGGACAGACCAAGGCAAAACTCGGTAATACCGAAGTCAGAACAATGGTAGACAAGCTTTTAAGCGAAAAACTTTCCATTTTCCTTGAGGAAAATCCCGCAGTAGCTAAGGCTATTTTTGAAAAAGCTTTAGCTTCCGCGAGAGCGAGAGAAGCAGCCAGAAAAGCAAGAGAGAGCGTAAGAAGAAAATCCGCGCTTGAAAGCGCTCAGCTTCCGGGAAAACTAGCGGACTGCCAGTCCAAGGACAGCGCGGAAACCGAGATTTTTATCGTCGAGGGAGATTCTGCGGGAGGTTCGGCTAAGGGCGGACGCGACAGAAGGATTCAGGCGATACTTCCGCTTTGGGGTAAAATGCTGAATGTCGAGAAAGCAAGACTCGACAGAGTCTATGGAAACGATAAGCTCACTCCCGTAATTACCGCTTTGGGAACGGGAATCGGCGAGGATTTCGATATAGAAAAGCTCAGATACGGAAAAGTAATTATTATGGCGGATGCCGACGTCGACGGTCAACATATCCGTACGCTTCTGCTTACTTTCTTCTTCCGTTTTATGAGACCTCTTATTGAGGAAGGTCATGTTTATATCGCGCAGCCGCCGCTTTACAGAATTACTAAGGGTAAGGAACATAAATATAAGCCCAAATCCACGAAATATATACAAAAAACCGTAACAAAGAGGGTTGTTCCAGAGTGG
>CAJOHT010000003.1:0-16848 GCA_905234305.1 uncultured Ruminococcus sp.
TCGCCCATGTGCTTTGCGGTGTCCTCGGCTTCGTTCAGGGCGCGGTCAACGTACGCGTAAACGCGATTGTCGGAACCTTCCCATCTGTTGCCGTTCATACCGGGAACGGCGCCCTTGTTGAACGAATAGCGTTCGGCGCCCTCGCCTGTCAGCTTCCAGTTTGCGGGGGAACCGGTCACGCCCATTACGCATTCCCAAATGGGATTTGAATAATTGGAAGCCTCGAACACCGACGTGGAATAATAGGATTTTTCAAAGGCGGCTACAAAAAACTTTAACCCCTCAAAAAATCCGAAAGCTACAATAACAGGTCTTGATAAGTCAGGCTACTACGCTATAAGGGTCAGGGCAACCGCTTCGCTTGATACAAAGTTTATAAACAGCTCTTTCAGCAGCTCCAAAATAGTTTATATCGAGGAAAACTTTACTTTAAGAAGCGAGATAGACCCCAACAAGCCTATGGTGGCTCTTACCTTTGACGACGGTCCAGGATACAATAAGGCTTCCAAGCATATCCTCGATACTCTCGAAAAATACGGCGCTAAGGCTACCTTCTTTATGGTAGGCAGAAACGCCTCCAACCTGCCGAAAAATGTTAAACGTAAACAGCACTTAGGTATGGAACTCGGCAATCATACTTGGAGCCACGCCCATTACGGAAGCAACGTCACCTATTCGGACATCAGTAAAGCCTCCGACGCGATTTTCGACGTATGCGGTCAGTATCCTACAGCTTTCCGCTCGCCGGGCGGAAATACTACCGAGTCGATTAAATCCGACTGTAAAAAACTGAATATGCCTATTTACTACTGGTCCATAGATACTCAGGACTGGCTCTCAAGAGACGCTGATAAGATTTACAACGCTGTTATGGATAACGTAGGCGACGGCGATATAATCCTTATGCACGAAATTTACGAATCTACCGCCGACGCTGTAAAGAGAATGGTTCCCAAGCTCATTAAGAAAGGCTATCAGCTAGTCACCTGCCGAGAGCTTATGTACGCTAAAAACGGCGAAGCTCCTACCCCGGGCAAGGAATATGTTACCGCCGATCGGGAAAAAGATTCATAATATTTTTACATTCAAAAACCGACTCTCTAACGAGTCGGTTTTTTATGCTTTTATTTAGTATTTTATACTCTTTACCTTGCTCCAATCGGAATAGAGCGTTTCATCTTCCGTTTCCTTATAAACCCTGATTTTAAAATAATACCTCTTACCTTTTTTCAGCCCTTTAAAAGCCTTGAGCTTTTTACCGCTCTTAAGGGTAAAGGTTTTCCTGTCCTTAGTAAAGCCTTTATTACGGGCGCATAGCAGTTTTATTCCCGACATAGACACAGACGCTTTGCTCCATCTTACTATAACGGAGGTTTTTGATTTTGTTAAACCGTTTATGGATACGGATTTTGGTATTATCCTGTACTCGCGGTTAAAAGTTTTACCGCCGTACTTCGCCGCGACCGTTACGCTGTAGATTCCGCAGGCTGAGGTTCGCTTAGGCATATTTACGGAATAAAACTTTTCCGAAACTATGTTGCCGTTTTTATCCTTTACTTCGACCTTTGGAGCCTGAACCCTGCCGTTGTAAACAAATTCGTTTTTAGAGAGTTTTACTGTTTTTATTTCGGGAGCGTTCATTTGCTCATACTCCTCCGCCTTTTGGTCGGGAGTAGGCAATCCGTCCGCATAACTTATGATAGTGTCCTCGTCGGGGTTTTCCGCGACATTCACGTTAACATACCGCGAGCCTGTTTCTTTATAGGACAGCTTGACCTCGCCGCAGGTAAATATATGTATCCAATAGTTAACCCCGTTATCCGCGGTAAACACGCCTACACCTACTCGGGTAAAATCGCCGAGCATATTGGCTCTGTGCCCTTCGGAATTATAATAAGCATCGGTAGCGTCACGGGGATTAGTAAAGCCCATAGCGAAGTTTTCGGCAACAGCCTCTTCCCATTCCACAACTGAACTCCACTGCTTTGTATTAGGGCGCGTATGCGAGCATAAAACACTGCACTCCGCCGCTCTCAGCATAGCGCATTCCACAAGGTTAAAATCGTACTTAAGCTCGCTTAACCCGTTTTGAGTTCTGTAATCGTTTATATATCCGAACATCTCTTTGGCGTAATCGAAGTTGAATTTACCGTGGATCAAAAGTCCGCTTTCGGCAAATGCCGTTACCGTAAAGACGGACAATAATATTACGAGCGAAAAGAAAACAGCGCAAATTCTTATTAAATTTTTCATAAAGCTGTTCCTCCTTTTGCTTTATTCTTTTATAGTATAATTATACAACAAATATTTAATAAAATCAATACTCATTGGTTATAATTACTGTTTACTTTGTATAAACAATAAAAATGTAACCTTTTTCGGGCGAAAAAAGTATTATTTATGAAGGAGGGAACAGAATGGATAACCTCAGCGCTGAAAAGTTTATTGAAAATACCGTAAACAAATACTCAGACACTGTTTACAGAGCCGCGCTCAACATAACCCGCTCACGGGAAGATTCCTTAGATATATGCCAAGAGGTTTTCGTACGCCTTATCAAAAACGCAGATAAAATAAAAAACGAAAACCACCTTAAGGCTTGGCTTATCAGGGTGACAATAAACTGCTCAAAAAGTTTCGTTAAAAACAAAAACCGCCTAACATCCCTGGAATCCGCCCGCGAGCTTACATATATACAGGAAACGAAGGACTTGACGCTGTGGCAGGCGGTGTCCAGCCTTCCTGAAAAATACAGTACTGCTATTTACCTACATTACTATGAGGATTTAAAAATATGCGATATCGCTAAAATTCTGAAAATCACTCCCTCCGCCGTAAAGCTAAGGCTTAAACGCGGACGGGAAAAGCTTAAAATTATTTTAGAAAAGGAGAATTACGATGTCTGATAATTTTAATGTTAAAAGATATAAAAAAGAAGCCGGTTTTTTAAAGCTTAATACCGAAGATAAGAATATTTTAACCGCTAAGATGTATCAGGCTCGGGACAATATGAAAAACAACAACACCGAAAAAGCAAAGAAAAAGAAAATATGGCTTAAGCCCGCAGCGGCAGCTTTAGCCGCGGTTATACTGGCAACAGGCGCGTGGATAGGCTTCGGCAATACTCAGCCTAAGAATTCATTTTCTATTGTAGCGGACGCGGCTTCGATATACAGCGGCGATGCCGACATTACGAACGGATACAGCGAAGGCGCGATGGCGGGAGCTTTTATGGAAACCGATACCGAAACCCTGCGAAAGGACGGTTTCCGCGATTATTTCGCGGAATACTTCCCCGAAAACTTCGTTATCAAGGGTACAAATATAAAAAGCTATAAAATCACATCCGCTAAAAAAGGGATTTATTTTGACCTGTTCCCCGTTGAAAAGAATCGCGACTTTATTGACAAGAAAAAAGCCCTCGCCGATTTCAAAGACAAGGACAGCATTAATAACTCACAGTATACTCGCAAGGAATTCGAAAAATACGCGCCGTTTTTAAATTGGGTATGCGACGGCTATTCTCACGACAACCCAAATACTCCCGACGGAACGGAACAGGTAGTTTTACCCGATAAATACCTTTTTCTTGTACTCGAAAGCAATCACAGCGATCCCGATATAGCTAAATGGATAACGCAAATGGAAGGTCTTAAGGTAAACGAAAAAAAGGATTATAAAAAATACTCCGAACTGGAAAAGAAAATCCAGAAAAAAACTTTATCAAAAGCAAAAATAAAGGTTGAGGTTACTTATACCGATAATTCAATCGAAACAAAATCAATTAAACCGATTTATAAAGGTCATAAGGATATTTCATTCTCAGTTAAATAAAGCAAAAGGGCTCAGGAACACCTGAGCCCTTCATAATATTATTATTCAATTCCCATTCTGAAAATTCCGTCATAGCCAGTTCCGTCGCAGAAAGAAACCTTAAATGCGATATCAACCTCAAAAACAATATTTTCGTCCTTTTCCCTGCCCGAAGTCTTAAACTGATCGTAGGTTAAAACTGCTTTAATTATACCTTTTTCGTCAACCGTAAATACGGAAGTATCGGTGCTTCGGTAGGTAATTGAATATTCGTCCGCTGAGAAACGTGTACCCTTTACACTATGGTTAAGTACAAGCTTATCAATCTCATCTGCGAGGTCATAGCCGGATTCTCCTTGAGAGAGATACATAATATCGGAGCCGAACTGGTCGATAATATCCTCGCCGTTGCTGACGTCGCTGTGGGTTGCGTTGTACTCAAACACCTGAGCCATCGTCGCGTTTTTAACCCTGAGCTTCATTACGCCTATCTTTGTTTTCTCCTGATTTTTTAACTTCTCATAAACTTTAATTGCTGTAGTACCGACTTTCTTTGTTGTAATAGCGTAGTGACCTCCACCGAGGTTGTCGAGCTTCGCGACCTTGCTGTTAGCGATTTTATACGAATACTTTGCGCCTGATTTTGCGTTAAGAATAAAATCCTTCGCGTCCGCGTCTATATAATACTTATCCGCGGGACCGTGCATATTATACTGAGCGTCATAGATTCTGTTAAGCGGGTCGACTTTTGCCTTATAAGTTCCGACCTTGATTTTAATTGTTCCTACCTTTACCTTAGTTCCGGATATATAAACTGTTCCTGTAGTTGCGCCTTTCTTTTTACCGTTAAAGCTAAAATAGGTATTCTTGTAAACGTCGTCTGTATCAGTATTGCGGAAGGTCGCGATTTTCTTATTCTTTACCTTTACGGTATATACATCGCTGTTTAAGCTTTTCGCCCATGAATACTCAGAGCTTACGTTACACTTTTTAACGAGAACCTTTTTATTCTTGCCCTTTGATATTTTAACGGTGCCGAAGTTAAGCTTATCGTAATTCTTAACAGTTACCTTAAAGCTTGTGATAGTTGTTTTCTCGCCTGTTGCTCTATTTTCTTTGATAACCTCAACAACAGGCTTTGTGTCGCCTGTTTTTTTAAGCGCCGCGATTTCGACTGAATTATAAAGGTCGTTGTAATGCATTTCCGCGGCAACAGATTTACCGGAGTTATCGGATACCTTTATATCATAATCGTATCCCGCTTCTTTCTTTATCTCATAGGTGTAACCGCCGAAGCGCTTTAATGTCAGTTCCTCGTTCTCAGCCGCGAAGACCGCTGTCGGAACTGCTGCCGCGCTGAGCGCGATAATTAAACTTAAAATAATTCCTGCTGTTTTTTTAATAAGAGTCATTTTGATTTCTCCTTTATGACTTACTGATTTTTTGCCTTTCACCTATGTAGTGTCAAAAAGTCGGAAAAAAGTTTAACTTTTTTGCAAATTTTTTAAAAAATTTTCAGCCGCCATATTAAACGGCGGCTGAAAAACTGATTATTTACCTTTTTTAAAGCTGTCCTTAAGACTTACGCTGCGGTTGAACACGAGCTTATCAGGCTTGCTGTCAACTGTATCCACGCAGAAATATCCCTGTCTCATAAACTGGAAGCGGTCGGCTTTTTCAGCTTCGGCTAACGCTTTCTCCAGCTTACAGTCTTTAAGCGTTACTAAGGATTCGGGATTAATATAATCGGTAAACTCTCCCTCTCCCGCGTCGGGGTCGGGAACAGTAAATAGATTGTCGTACAATCTTACCTCGGCGTTAACGCAGTCCCCGGCGTTAACCCAATGGATAGTACCTCTTACCTTACGTCCGTCGGGGGTATTGCCGCCGCGGGTTTCGGGGTCGTACTCGGCGTAAACCTCAACAACGTTTCCGCCTTCATCCTTTTTACAGCCCGTACATTTTACGATATAAGCGCTCTTTATACGCACCTCGTTACCGGGATAAAGCCGCTGGTACTTCTTAAACGGCTCCTCCATAAAGTCGGTTGACTCAATATAAAGCTCACGCGAGAAGGTTACCGTACGCGTACCCAAATCGGGATTCTGCGGGTGATTTTCTACCTCAAACTCTTCGGTCTTCCCCTCGGGATAGTTTGTGATAACGAGCTTAACGGGGTCTAAAACCGCCATAGCGCGTTTAGCGTTCTCGTTTAAATCGTCGCGCAGACAATGCTCCAAAAATCCGTACTCTACGATAGAATTAACCTTGCTTACGCCGATTTTATCTGTAAAGCTTCTAATCGACTTCGGCGTATAGCCCCTGCGTCTTAAGCCGCGGATTGTCGGCATTCTCGGGTCGTCCCAGCCGCTGACATAATTCTCCTCGACAAGCTTCCTGAGCTTACGCTTGCTCATTACGGTATTATTGATTCCCAGCCTCGCGAACTCAATCTGGCGCGGCTTGCAGTCAATCGAAATATTATCCACAACCCAATCGTAAAGCGGACGATGCGCCTCAAACTCAAGCGTACAGAGCGAATGAGTAATTCCTTCGATAGCGTCCTCAATCGGATGGGCGAAATCGTACATCGGATAAATGCACCACTTATCGCCCGTGCGGTGATGATGAAGATGATTTATGCGGTAAATTACGGGGTCGCGCATATTGAAATTGCCCGAGGCCAAATCAATTTTAGCCCTTAAGGTCATAGCGCCGTCCTCGAACTCGCCGTTTCTCATACGCTCAAAAAGGTCTAAGCTCTCCTCAATCGGACGGTCGCGGTAAGGGCTTCTCGCGGGAGTGTTCAAATCGCCGCGGTACTCGCGCATCTGCTCGCCGTTGAGCTCGCATACATACGCTAAACCCTTTTTAATAAGCTCTACGGCATAACCGTACATTCTCTCGAAATAATCCGACGCGAAATAGAACCTGTCCTCCCAGTCAAAGCCGAGCCATTTAATATCCTCTTTTATGGCGTCTACGTACTCAACGTCCTCCTTAGTCGGGTTGGTATCGTCCATACGCAGATTGCAAAGTCCGTTGTATTTTTCGGCTGTACCGAAGTTTACGAAAACCGCCTTAGCGTGACCGATATGGAGATATCCGTTCGGTTCGGGAGGAAAACGGGTATGAACCTTTTTTCCGTAATACGTTCCGCCCTCGGCGATATCCTCGTCGATAAACGAATGTATAAAATTACCTGACATTACTTCTTTATTTTCTTCCATAAAATTACCTGCTTACTGGTTAAATTTTTCAAGTCCGAGCTCAAGCCTTTTGAGGCTTTCCTCACGGCCTAAGATATCGAGTATCTCAATCGCTCCGCCCGGGGTTACCTTCTGTCCCGCCGCGGCGATACGTACCGGCCACATAACCGTACCGTTTTTAAGCTCTTTTTCAACAGCCATATTTATAAGACAATCGTGAATTGCCTCAGCCGTCCATTCGGGAAGCGACTTTAATCTTTCGTACGCTTCTTTTAAATTAACCGGGGCGTTTTCGAGATTGGTCTTGCTCTTTTTATTTACGAAAAGCTCCTTGTCGTACTCGGGAAGCTTAGCAAAGAATCTAATCTTTTCGGGAATATCGGTAAACTTCTCAAGACGCTGCTGTAAAATCCCCGTGAATTTTGAACAATCTATCTCTTTATCGCCGAAAACCTCTTTGTAATAAGGCATAGCGTGAGCTAAAAACTCATCTTCGCTCATAGCCTTAATATACTCGGCGTTAAACCATAAAAGCTTATCATAATCGAAAACCGCGGGAGATTTCGAAATTCCCTCAATAAAGAAGCTTTCCTCAAGCTCTTTCATCGTAAAGATTTCCTTATTATCCTTAGGGCACCAACCGAGAAGCGCTATATAATTTATAATCGCCTCGGGCAGATATCCGTCCTTAACGAGATCCTCAAAGCCCGTCGAACCGTGGCGCTTGCTTAACTTGCTTACCGAACCGTCCTCGTTCTTACCCATAATAAGAGGAAGATGAACGTAGGTAGGGATTTCCCAGCCGAACGCCTCGTATAAAAGATTATATTTAGGAGTCGAGCTTAAATACTCGCTTCCGCGTACAACGTGAGTAATTCCCATAGTATGGTCGTCAATAACGTTAGCAAAGTTGTAGGTAGGATAACCGTCGGTTTTAACAAGAATCTGATCCTGAAGCTCGCTGTTGTCTACGGTAATCTCGCCGAAAACCGCGTCGTTAAACGTAGTTTTTCCATCAAGAGGCATTTTCTGGCGGATAACGTAGGGAACGTTGTTTTTAAGATTTTCCTCTATTTTCTCGTCCGATAAATCCCTGCAATGGCGGTCATATCCGCCGAACTCGGAATTCTCAGCGAGCTTTTCAAGGCGTTCCTTAGAACAGAAGCATCTGTAAGCCTTGCCCTCTTTAATAAGTTGTTCAGCATAAGGCAGGTACATATCCCTGCGCTCACTCTGAACATAAGGACCGAAATCTCCGCCGACGTCGGGGCCCTCGTCGTGAACTATTCCCGCGGTTTTAAGCGTATTGTAAATAACGTCAACCGCACCCTCAACATAACGCTCGCGGTCGGTATCCTCTATACGCAGTATAAAAGTGCCTCCCATCGACTTAGCGATAAGATATTCGTAAAGCGCCGTTCTTAGATTACCGACGTGCATAAATCCTGTCGGCGACGGAGCATAGCGTGTGCGAACTTTTTTAGTTTCCATAAAATCACCCGTTAGAATAGAATTATCTAACGGGTATTATATCATATATTTAATTGTTTAGTCAACAAGCAAACGCGTGCGCAGCGTGCTGCGGAGCGGATAATACAAATCGTTTTTTAGCAGACTTTTTCTTTGCTTTTTTCCGCGGGAATCCCGATTTCCGAACCACGCACCGTTTCCTTTATTAATGTATAGGTGACATATACGTAGGCGGCGAATGTCGATTACCTCGTAAGCGAAAAAGTAGTAGCAATATCCCCTCAGACTGATAAGACTGCACACAACCGCCGTCCAGATATTGGAGCGATACACAAGCGCGTAAATAATCAGCAGAACATCGAGCAAATATCCGTAACGCTCGTGCATTGATAAAAGGAACATCAAACAGGTAAACACCGATCAAACCGCAACGAGCATAAACATCTTGCCGTCGAGCAGATTCGCTCTCTTGTACCAAAGATAGAATATCATAATCGCAATCACAGTAATAGTCAGGAATATCGAGAACGTTTTAAAAAGCTCATAGTTAGCTGTATTGCGGTTGTTGCACATAAAGGCGTAGATGTTGGGGCAATTCATCTGTATATGCTTGCCGTAGTCGGTCTGTTTAAGATAGATAGTTACTATATCCATCGGATTTCTCCCTAAGAAAACAGCAGGTAGACACATCAGAATATCAACCGCAGGAATAATCAGAAAATGGAGTATAGATACCTTTCGGGTTATAAGATAGTAACAGAAGAAGAACGGCAGAATAAACACCGTCTGAAGCTTGAACGCAAGCGCTATACCAAGCATCACAAAGGTAACAATCGGCTTGTCCTTCAGCGTAAAGTACAGCGCAAGGAGAATAAAGCTGACGTAAATAGAATCGCACTGAGCCCAAAACGCGGAGTTAAAAATCACGGTTATTGAACAGAATGTAATTGCGTACGCGACAGCGGACAGAAATTTCTTTCCGCTAAGCTCATAAACGAGCTTTGCCGCAACAACAGAGAGAACCACATCAAAAACTATCGACAGCAGCTTGTAGGCAAAAAGCGCATTAACAGGAAAACGCGTCATAATAAAGATGATAATCTGGTACGGGATGTTGTAGTTACCAATCTGATTCGCCAGCCCTGAAATGTCGCTTGCCTGAATGATATCCCACCACCGACTCAGGATGCTTTTGAAATCATCGCTCTCATAGTTTATTCCCGAGATACGGAGTAGTATCCCGCCAATCGTCACGACCCCGAGAAATACAAATATAATGTGTTTTTGAATAAAATCAAAAATTTTTTTCTCTATGCTTGTCATACTATCTTCCTTTCTCTCGGAGTATTATATTATATTTTTATTTTTTTAGTCAACGAAAAAGTCGGTCCATTTCTGAACCGACTAATCATTACGCTAAAACGTAGATATTAACATTTCTTCTGCCCCATGTGTTGCATGTACTCTCTAAAGGATAGAAGAGGTCAACAACTGTTGAGCTTGTGTAAACGAATCCGCCTGTATCGTTCGCAACGGCATAACCGTAAACGAGCTTCTTATCAGGAGTTTCGATATAAACCTTAGAACCGTAAGGAATCTGTCTCGGGTTAACCGCGACGCCGCCGATTTTAACTCGGCTGCCGACAGCTGTATAAGCGCCTACCTGAGCCGAATAAGCTGTAGCGGGACCGCTTACGATTTTCTTATAAGCAACCTTCTTACCGTTGTGGTCATAGAAAGTACCGATACCGCCCTTAGACTTTGTCTTAAAGGAAGTGGGGTTATTAACGAGCATTGAATAACTCTTACGTCTTGTACCTACGAGAACAACCTTCTTCTTAGAGGGCTTAACGATCTTAGTACCAGATACGATAGTCTTTGTTACCTCACCATTTACTATTTTATTAGTATAAGTAACTTTCTTAGTACCCTTTTTACCCTTGACCTTAACCTTGGTCTGGCCTTCGATTAAAGAAGCTGTCTTTTCTTTCTTTGTTTTATACATAACCTTTTTGGTCTTGACTACCTTTTCAAAGGAAACTCGGTTAACTTTAATCTTAGTATTATCTTTAACCTTAGATTTAAGGCTCTTATCAACTGTATCGTACTCGCCGAGTTTAATGTTTGCATGCTCGAGCGCGTCCTTTACGGTTGATCTCGGAACGTCATATGTTTTATAATCCTTAGCTCCAACCTTAATATCTACTTTTACTGCGGGGATAATATCCAAATCCGCTGTTTCATTACTTACTATTGCGTCTCCGTTAGGAAGAACCAGAAGCTCATCGCTAACTTGCGTATCCGTATGTGAATTTTCGTCAGAAATCGCCTGAGCTGATACTGAAAAAACAGATGTCCATACGATAGCCGCAGCTGCTACAGCTGTGATTATCTTAACGGCTGAACGCTGATTTTCTGTGTTTGCCATTTGAATTTCTCCTTAGTATTCAAAAAAGATTTGCAACAAAACTTGCAGGCATTTGTGCCTCGCTTGATGTTACGGTTGCATTATACGTGCAAAAGCTGGAATTGTCAACAAAAATTTATTTGAGTTTTTGTGCAATCTGTATACACATTCGTCAAAATTTTACACTTATCGTCTTTTTAAATCTTCTTTTCGGGAATAAATTCATTCATTTTTTGGTAAATATGCAAGAAAAACGCTTTAATTTTCTTGTAACCATTGTAATTTTTCTGTAACTTTTTGAATTTTTTCGCAGCGTTTTAAAGCGCTAAAGTCTGCATAAAATCTGAGTTTTTTAGGAAAATGGGCGTTTTTTGGCAAAAATCGGCGTTTTTTACGTTAGAATATACAAATTTTATACCTAATGAATACAAATTTAATAGACATTTTTTCCGAAAAATTCCGTAACAATCCAGCTTTTATCAGGCTTCAGGGGTATTTTTTCTTAAAAAATTTTTAAAAAATTTTCAATAGTTAAAATGGTAACAGCTTGTAACTTTTGTATTTTTCGGGTCATTTAGGGTATATAACGGGGATAATCCTGTTTCTTTTATAGTTTATATTTGCAGCGTTGCGACCGCCCGTGAGCCACGGGAACCAAAGCAGAGATATTAGATACCACCTGCGTCGTTTGTTGCGGCGTGTGCGGAGTCTTACGTTTCATAAACGCGGCGGGCTAAAAACGCTTCATCGCTTGCGCTTGAAGCTCGGCACGCCCTGTTCGAGCCTGCCTATAATCTCTGAAATGTAAAAAGGAAGAAGCGCAGTCTGGTGACTACACTTCTTCCTATGGAGCTGATAGGCAGGCTCGAACTGCCGACCTCATCCTTACCAAGGATGCGCTCTGCCGCCTGAGCTATACCAGCGTATGGACTTTTTAAGTCCGCATATTATAATATCATATTTCTTTTTTTATTTCAATACCTTTAAGAAAATTTTTAGCGCTTGTAATTATAAGTATATTCCGTGATAATATTATTCTCGTAATTAAATGTCAAAGTTTTCGAGCCCGAGCCGTAAACATATTCGGTATCGGTGAATTTTTTTGCGTCGCCGTAATATCGCTTTAAGCGCGACGCGTACATTCCGATTTTTACGCCTTTCGCAGTAGCAACATTATCCTCGAAAACATTGATATAGACAACTTTTTCAACTTCACCTTTTTTATATGTTCCTACGGTAAAGCCGTCGTACTCATACTCGAATTCGGTATCCGAGTCTTCTCCGAGGGCGTAATCCTCTCCGAATTTTTTTATAACGGATTCAATAGTATCATTTAGATTAATCGTTTTACCCTTATATTTAAATACTAAATCCGAAGCGGAAAAACTGCCCTTTGGCGGGTAGACAATATTAATATGGCGGTTTGGCTTAACGACGCCCTGAGTCGGCGGGAAAGTCGTAGGCTCGGTTTTCTTTACTTTCTTCTTTTTCTTTTCGGAAGCTGCCTCAGTAGCTTTTTTCTTTTCTCTAACCGTTTCTTCGGTCGGCTTTACTGTAGTCGAAGGGATTTCCGTTATAGCTTCGGTTTGAGGTTGAGTGGAGGGAGCTTCGGCTGCCGTAGTATCATTACAGGCAGTCGATAATATTACAACCGCAGCTAAAAGCAATATTGCGTATAGTTTTTTCATTGTACCATTCTTCCAAAAATATTATTTTCCCGATTATACCATAAATAGGATTAAATAACAATATTAAATCTTGAAATAAAATGAAATAGGGAGTATAATTATAAAAAGTTTAATCGGGGGGTATACGAGTGTTAAAATATATTTTTTTTGACCTGGACGGAACGCTGCTTCCTATGGATCAGGATTACTTTATAAAGGTTTATTTTACCGAGTTGTGTAAAAGGTTTTGTCCCGTATTAAAAATGGAAAACGAACAGCTTATTAAAGCTGTCTGGAAAAGTACCAACTCTATGATAAAAAACGACGGCTCAATTCCAAATTACCAGGCGTTCTGGCAGACTTTCGCGAAGCTGTGCGGAAAAACCGTTCTTAAATATGTTAAGGATTTTGACGATTTCTATATAAATGAATTTAACGAATGTAAAGTAGCGGTAAAATACAATCCGAATATCCCCGAGGCTATAAAAACTCTTAAAAACAAGGGGTATACGCTAATCGCCGCGACAAATCCCCTCTTCCCCGCTATCGCGATTAATAACAGACTCGGCTGGGCGGGAGTAAATCCTAAGGATTTTAAGCTGATTACGACCTACGAAAATTCTTCGACCTGTAAGCCTAATCCTAAGTATTTTATCGAAATTATGGAAAAAATAAAAGCGGAGCCCGAGGAATGTATGATGGTCGGGAACGACGTTGACGAAGATGTTCTTTCCACCAAAAAGGTAAATATGGAGAGCTATCTTGTCACCGACTGTATCATCAACCGTTCTCAAACCGATTTATCCGACATTACGCACGGAACTATAAGGGAGTTTTTGACCTACGCGAGAATGCTTCCCGACGTAAAATAATTTTTTATCAATAACATTTTTAACAAGGTTCGGATGGAATATTACCGCCGCCCGAGCTTGTTGTCAGTTTTATATCCAAAGGAGTAAAAATGATAAAACTAATAAAGCAGTATTTACCGTTCGCGGTAGTAATCGCGCTTATTTACCTTGTTATGCCCGTATTCTTTCAGGGCGAAAACTATAAATACGACGCTATCGAATACCAGTTCGTTTTCCCTGGAACAGCCCTTTTATCGGGATTTATTTTCTCGTGGAGAAGAGGAGTCGACTTTACCTTTCCGCTTATCGCGCCGATTATATATATCGGCAGTGTGCTGATTTACAGCCATTTTTACCACTGGGCAATCTATGTTTTTATTTATCTTATTGTAGGTATGCTCGGCTGCTTTATAGGAGATATGATTTATAAAAACAATCTTGCCGAAAAACGCCGTAAGCATAATCCTAACAAAAACGACAGCTATGAAATCAAAATCACCAATATAACGGTAGAAAAAGAGGAAGATAAATAAACGAAACCGTCAATGTAAAACATTGACGGTTAAATTTTACCTCTGATTTTTACTTTTATTTATCTCATACTGTCAATAATCGAAAATGCGAAACGTGAGAACAGTATCGGCGACACTACAATCATCGCAACTACAAACGCCGCGGCTACCGCGATAATCACCATAAGGAAGAAGCTCCAAATCGGCTTTTTTCCGCCGAGAGCCTTACTGATACCTGCGAAGAGAAGCATAAACGTAGCGATTTCTCCGAGCAATCTTAAGGGACTCATAACGGAACTGAGCGCTCCCGCTGTCACAATGTTGAATATGAAGAACATAATCTGGGGCAGGAACGAAGCTGTAACAAGATTCGCGCTCGAGAGGAAATGACCGTCGCCCTTATGGAATTTTATTAAAGCTCTTACACCCAGCGGCATAGCGAACGCCAGCATAAAATTAATCGCTAAGGTAACGAAGAATACCTCGCCCGAGCCGAAGCTGATTTTAGAGGAAATCACCGAAGTGATTTCCGAGGAAAAGATGCCGCTCGAATTAAAGCTGACCGTAGCGTCTATAGCGCCTAAAAGCACAAACGCGGGCAGAAGTATACCCCAAATCGGCAGAGTCTCGCCGTATTGAGCGGCAATAGCGTCCACGCAATTCTTCGAGAAAAAGTTCTTGATCACCGACCAAAGCTGTTTAGCGGTCAAGGTAAATCGGGACGGCTGAGGTTGTTCGGGGACAGCCGCGATTGCCGATTGTACGGGAGTATCCTGAGGAGCGGATGAGGAGGGCTCAGCCTGCCTCTCGTCAAACTCCTGCTGCTTAGCGGGATCGTCCTGCGGCTGAGGCATAGGCGCAGGCTCCTGCACGGGGATTTGATTCTGTATATTTTCGTCCGAGGACTTGATTTCAGGTTCAAAAGCAGTAGTTTTTTCCATGTTTTCCATATATATACCTCCTTATTATAATAACCAGCGTAATTATTCTAACATTGTATTACGATTATTACAATAAGTTTCGCCTTATTTTCAGTTGATTTTCAGGAAACTGTCACGCTCAGTAATTGCGTATAAGTGAAATAACCTTACCGAGCAGGATAACCTCGTCAACAATAATCGGTTCAAAATCATCATTTTCGGGCTGCAGACGGAAATGACCGTTTTCCTTATAAAAACGCTTAACTGTAGCGCTGTCCTCAACTAAGGCAACGACAATTTCGCCGTTCTCGGCAACGGGAGTTCTATGCACAATAAGAATATCGTCGGGAAGAATACCCGCGTTTATCATACTCTCGCCCTGTACGCGTAAAGCAAAAAGTTCTTTTCCGCGGCATAATTTATAATCTACGGTAACGTAGCCCTCGATATCCTCGATAGCGACAATAGGATTTCCCGCGGCAACATTTCCTACTACGGGAACACTTTTAGCGCTTGTTTCTCCGACGATTCTGATACAGCGGTTAAGACCAGGGTCGCGTTCAATAAGACCGTGTTCCTCGAGCGCGATCAAATAAAGATGAGCTGTTGAGGTTGATTTAAGACCTACATCCTTGCAGATTTCTCTTACAGAAGGTATGCGGCTTTGAGCGGAACATTCTACGAGATAATCGTAAACTTCCAGTTGTTTTTTAGTAAGTTCGGTTCGTTTTTTCATAAGGACAGCCTCCTGTTTATAATTATAAGTATTTTAACACAAAAACCGCCTCTTGTCAAACGTTTGTTTAAAGATATTTTTATTATTTTAAATAATCAAATTTTCAGCGCAAAATCAAAGTATCTTCACACAGTTTTCATATTTCAGTGGTTTAATATAGTCGTACCGAAGAACAGAACCGCAACTGTTCAGGTACAGTTCTACCCCTCCTCCTTGTAAGTCGACTCAGAGACTTACATTTTTGTACCCCTCATTTTCTTTTTAGAACAAAGAGAACGCCGAGTTTTTGCTCGGCGTTTTCGTTTTGTGCCGTTTTTGTAAAAATTTTTGAAAAATAATAAAAACTAATTCCATATTTTAAGGTTTTATAGTATAATATAATTTAATGTTGAACTTTTCAGGAAAAGGGATGACAAAATGAGATTACACGGAGTAAAAGTACCCCATAAAAAAAATACCGCCGCTAAAAAAGCGGGACCGATAGCGATTCCCGAAGAAGTTGTTATTCCGATGGCTATGCATATCGGTAAACCTGCCCGTATTACCGTTAAACGCGGCGACACGGTTAAGGTCGGAACTGTTATCGGAGAACCCGACGGATATGTATGTTCGCCTGTTCATTCGAGCGTTTCGGGCAAGGTGGTAAAAATTGACGAAATCACAATGGGTATGGGCGCTAAATCGCCCGCCGTCGTAATAGAAACCGACGGCCTTCAGGAAGTAAGCGAAGATATAGCCCCGCCTGAGGTTAAAAGCTATGAGGATTTTATCGAGGCAATCAAAAACAGCGGCTCGGTAGGCTTAGGCGGAGCGGGATTTCCAACCTTTATAAAGCTGAAATTCAAGGATCTCGAAAAACTGGACGCGGCAATCATCAACGCCGCAGAGTGCGAGCCTTACATAACCTCCGACACAAGGACTATGCTCGACGATACCGAATACCTTTTTAAAGGAATAGAAGCGCTGAAGAAATATATGGGAATCAAGCGTTTCATAATAGGCGTCGAAAACAACAAACCCGAATGTATAAATAAACTCAGGGAGTTTTCAAAAGACGACAGCACCGTGGAGATAAAACCTCTCCCCGCGATTTACCCTCAGGGCGGCGAAAAGATTCTCGTATATAATACAATGAAAAGGATTATCCCTAAGGGAGGACTTCCGCTTGATGTCGGAGTAGTTGTTTTAAACGTTACTACGCTGGCGTTTATCGGCGAATATCTCGAAACGGGTATGCCTCTTATAAATAAACGCGTAACTGTA
>CAJOHT010000003.1:16876-17779 GCA_905234305.1 uncultured Ruminococcus sp.
AGATTGAGCCACGTTTTCGAGAGCGCGGGCGGATTTAAGTCGGAACCTGAAAAGGTTCTTTACGGAGGACCGATGATGGGAATTGCCGTTAACTCTCTCGACGTGCCGATTTTAAAAATGACTAACGCCGTAATCGCTATGGACAAAAAGGAAGCGGCTCCGCCTGAAACAACCGCATGCATAAATTGCGGGAGCTGTCTTAACCACTGTCCGCTAAAACTCGACCCAAGGTCGATAGAAAGAGCGTATAAGCAAAAATCGGGCGGGGACTTAGAAAAGCTGCACGTTGATTTATGTATGGAATGCGGCTGCTGTTCATATGTATGTCCCGCTAAGCGTCCGCTTGTCCAGACAAACAAACTGGGTAAATCTATTTTACGCGAATATATAAAGAAGAAAGAGGAGGGAAAAAATGAATAAACTAATCTCCTCGATTTCTCCCCATTTTAACGGCAATAAAACAACCTCTAAGATTATGCTCGACGTAGTGATCGCGCTGATTCCCGCGGCAATCGCTTCCGTAATCATTTTCGGGTGGAGAGCTTTGCTCGTGATCGGAGTATGCGTAGCGGTATGTATTTTTTCCGAATGGGGATTTGAGAAAATATGTAAGAAAAAGAATACGATAACCGACCTTTCCGCCGTAGTAACAGGTATGCTCCTGGCTTTTAATTTACCTGTTTCAATTCCTCTATGGCAGGCGGCGTTTGGTTCGTTGGTCGCGATAGTTGTAGTAAAACAGCTTTTCGGCGGTATCGGACAAAATTTCGCTAATCCCGCGATTACCGCGAGAATCATTATGATGACAGCGTTCTCGGGGTCAATGACGGCTTGGGTATTTCCCGACGCTTCGTCGAGCGCGACTCCTTTAGCGCTTATAACTAAAGGTGAAACAGACGCGCT
>CAJOHT010000003.1:17924-25683 GCA_905234305.1 uncultured Ruminococcus sp.
TTATCTGCGGAAAAGACGTATTGTACCAGCTTATGGCGGGCGGACTTATTCTCGGCGCGTTTTTTATGGCAACCGATTATTCCTCAACTCCCGCGACTAAATGGGGAAAAATCATTTTCGGAATAGGCTGCGGTCTTATTACCGTGCTTATCCGCTTCTGGGGCAACTTCCCCGAAGGCGTAAGTTTCTCGATACTTCTTATGAATATCCTGACTCCGTATATCGAAAAGCTCACGCGGGCTAAGCCTCTAATCGGAGGTGGTAAGGTATGAAAAAAGATGTAATTAAGCCTATAGCGGTGCTTGTCAGCATATGTCTTATCGTAACGGCGCTGCTCGCGTACATAAATTCCGTTACCGCTCCTATTATTAAAGCGGCAGAAGAAAAAGCCGCGGCAGAGGCGAGAGCCGAGGTTCTTTCCAAAGCGGACAGCTTTGAGCTTATGGATATCAAAAACCTTCCCGAATGCGTAGACGAGGTTTATAAAGCTAAGAACGGCGCGGGTTACGTATTTATGCTTACCGTTAAGGGCTACGGCGGAGATATGAAACTAATCTGCGGAATAAAATCCGACGGCACTATTGAGCAGAGTAAAACTCTATCCCATTCCGAAACAAGCGGACTCGGTTCAAAAACCGCCGAAGACCCCTACAGAAAACAGTATTCGGGTAAAAACGGAAAAAACGTAGATGAGGTTGACGCGATTTCAGGAGCGACAATTTCCTCAACCGCCTATAAAAAGGCGATAAATGACGCGTTTAAGGCGTACGAGATGGTAAAGGAGGCGCGGTGATGACCAGGCTTGAAAACTTTTCAAAAGGCATTATAAAAGAAAACCCCGTGCTTGTGCTGGTACTCGGAACCTGTCCGACACTCGCGACCTCTACTAACGTAATGAGCGCGCTGGGTATGGGTATAGCCGCTACGGTGGTACTGCTCTGCTCCAATATCGTAATTTCCGCGCTCAGGAAGGTTATTCCCGATAAGGTAAGAATCCCCTGCTTTATAGTATTGATAGCTGGATTTGTAACAATGGTACAGATGCTCGTAAAGGCTTTCGCTCCCGCGCTCGACCTAAGCCTGGGGATATATCTCCCGCTTATCGTAGTTAACTGTATTATCTTAGGCAGAGCCGAGATGTTCGCTCAGAAAAACAGCGTTATAGACTCAGCGATAGACGGACTCGGAATGGGCGCTGGTTTTACACTGACTCTCGTTTTAATGGGTACTATCCGCGAGGTTTTCGGCAGCGGAACGTTTTTCGGAATGCCGATACCTGTGCTTGCGGATAACAACGTTTCTATTCTAACTATGGCTCCCGGCGGATTTTTCGTATTCGGACTGCTAATCGCGCTCGTCAATAAATTGAGCGGAGATAAACCGAAGAAAAAGTTCGGATGCGCGGGATGTCCGTCCGCGGCAATATGCGGACAGAATAAAGGCGGGGAGGCTGCGGTAAATGACTAAGTTGATTATTATCCTCCTCTCGGCGGTATTTATTAATAACTACATACTCTCGAGGTTTTTAGGCATTTGCCCCTTCCTCGGAGTAAGCAAAAAGCTCGACTCCGCTACGGGTATGAGTTTAGCGGTAATTTTCGTAATGCTTATCGCTACAGCGGTAACGTGGCCGATTCAGATGTTCCTGTTGGTGCCTAATGATTTGGGATATTTACAGACTATTGTATTTATTCTCGTAATCGCGGCTTTGGTACAGCTTGTTGAAATCGTGCTAAAAAGATATCTCCCGTCGCTTCATAAGTCGCTCGGAGTTTATCTTCCGCTTATTACTACTAACTGCGCTATCTTAGGCGTTACTATTTTAAATATTGACGAAGGATATTCGTTTATTGAATCAATGGTAAATTCACTCGGTTCGGGACTAGGATTTATGCTCGCGATGATTATGTTCTCGGGAGTAAGGAGCAAGCTTGAGGGCGCCGATATCCCGAAATCGTTTAATAACTCTTGTCGCGGCGTCTATTACCTCGCTGTCATTTATGGGCTTCGGCGGAGTAATAGAGAATTTGTTTAAGTAAGGGGGAAGCTGTATGAACGCAATTCTTACGGCGGTAATCCCCGTAGCAATAATAGGACTTGTATGCGCGGCTGTTCTCGTTATAGCCTCTAAGATTATGGCGGTCAAAGAGGACGAGCGGTTCCCGAAAATAAGGGAATGCCTCCCTGGAGCTAACTGCGGAGCCTGCGGATTCGCGGGCTGCGACGGTTACGCGAAGGCGCTGTGCGATAATGACAAAACGCCGACAAACCTCTGTATCCCTGGAGCGGACGCGGTTTCAAAGCAGTTAAGCGATATTTTGGGGGTAGATTTTGAGGATGTTGAGGAGCAGGTCGCGGTTGTACATTGTACGGGCGACTGCGAAAATACCGAGGACGCTGTTGACTACCGCGGAATAAAATCCTGCTCGGCGGCTAAGCTCGTATTCGGCGGAAAAGGAAAATGCGGTTACGGCTGTTTAGGCTTAGGCGATTGTAAAAATGTCTGTCCTAATGACGCGATCGTTGTTGAAAACGGTCTTGCGCGTATATGCAGACCCGACTGCGTAGGCTGCGGGATGTGCGTTAAAGCCTGCCCGAACGGAATTATCACGCTGATACCGTTAGCTAAAAATACTGCCGTGATGTGCAGTAATAAGGATAAGGGCGCCGTTACACGAAAAGTCTGTAAAATCGGTTGTATCGGATGTAAAAAATGCGAAAAGGTTTGCCCGTCTGAGGCAATCAAGGTCGTTAACAACATCGCGGTAATCGATTACGCTAAATGTGAAAACTGCGGAGCCTGCGCGGAAAATTGTACAACGAAATGTATTAAGATTATAGGAAATTAATAATAGCTATTAATCGGACAGAATGATTATTTTATATTTCTGTCCGATTTTTCCGTAATCGCCTGGGGCAAAATATCCTAAATCCGCACCCCGATGCAAAAAATAGTCAATTTAAACAATAATATAATGTTAAATTTGTTCAAAAAACCAGCGGTTTTTACTTGCCCTTTAGGTAAAAATGTGGTAATATGTATACGAGGTAGTGTTATGAACGACGTTATTGTAGTAGCTTCCGGAAAAGGCGGAACGGGGAAAAGTACCGTTTGCGTCGGACTTGCGGTTGCTTTAGTAAAACAGAACAATAGAGTTTTGCTGATAGACTGCGACTGCGGTATGCGCGGAATTGATTTAATGCTCGACGTTGAACAGGAGATTTTATTCGACTGTTCGGATGTAGTATGCGGTAACTGTAAGCCGCGCGACGCGGTTTATCGAAGCAGAAATCTTAACGAACTTGACCTTATGGCGGCGCCGTTCGATACTGATAACGAAATAAGCCCTTCTGTATTTAAACAGATGGTGGACGAGCTTAAGGACGATTATGTGATTATCGACTCCCCCGCGGGAATAGGTTCAGGCTTCGCGACTGCTGCCGCTCCCGCCGACCGAGCGCTGATTGTTACTAACGCCGAGCCTACGAGCATAAGAGGCGCTATTAAAATCCGCAACAGGCTTAAGAGCCTTGAGCTTGACGATATAAGGCTCGTTATAAACCGTTTTGACCGAAAGCAATTCGAGGCTAACGCCTGTTACGCCGATATCGACGAGGTTATTGACGTAGTAGGAGTAAGGCTTATCGCCTTTATTCCGTATGACAGCCGCTTAAGCGCTATGCTCCAAAACGGCTACGCCGAGCTTAACTGGTCGCCCGCGGTTACGGTTTTTGACTGCCTCGCTAAACGAATCGGCGGAGAGAAGATCCCTCTCGCGTATAAAGGATAATATAGATAATAACATAGATTTTTATAAGGAATCGGAGGTACGGTATGAATATTGCACTTATTGCCCATGACGAGAAAAAAGAATTAATGATACAGTTTTGTATAGCGTATTGCGGTATTTTAAGCAGAAATAATCTATGCGCTACAGGTACAACGGGTAAAATAATCGCGGAGGCTACGGGACTTGAGGTTACGGGCTTTTTAGCGGGTTCTCAGGGCGGCGACCAGCAGATTGCCGCGCGTATCGCGTGCAATGAAATAGATATGCTGCTGTTCTTCCGTGATCCTCTTAATCCTAAGCCTAACGAGCCTAACGATATGAATTTATTAAGACTTTGCGATATGCATAATATCCCTGTCGCGACTAATATCGCGACTGCCGAGGTACTTATCCACGGTCTTGAAAGAGGAGACCTTGACTGGAGAAACATTATAAAGTAAAATAAATAAGTTGCTATAGGGCGGCGTAGGCTGCCCTTTAGTTTTGTAAGAGGGATAAAAAGAATTAAGAGGTAAGAGATTTAAGATAATAAGTAATAGGGATTAGTCGAACGCAGAACGTTTCCGATGTATCCAAAGTACGGCAGAGGCTTTGACGTATGGGGATAGCACATTTCAGAGAGGGAATGCACGGATTGACGAGGAGATATAAAAAAGAGGAGAATTAAAATATGGGAGTAATCACGAAGAAAATTAAAGGTACCGAGGATGTACTGCCTAAGCAGAGCTACAGATGGCAGTTTGTCGAGAATATAATGAGGGAGGAAGCCGCGAATTTCGGTTTTAAGGAAATCCGCACTCCCGTGTTTGAGCATACCGAGCTTTTCGCCCGAGGCGTAGGCCAGACGACCGACGTAGTTCAAAAGGAAATGTATACCTTCGATACTAAAGGCGGCGAAAGCGTAACGCTCCGCCCCGAGGGAACCGCGGGAGCCGCGAGAGCGATTCTCGAGCATTCGCTTACTAACGAAGGACTTCCCATAAAGGCGTACTACCTTACTTCCTGCTACCGCTACGAAAAACCTCAGGCGGGCAGACTCAGGGAATTCCACCAGTTCGGTATTGAGGAATACGGTACATCTTCCCCGATAGCCGATGCCGAGGTTATCTCGCTCGCTAACTCAATTTTTAAAAGATTACAGATTAAGGATTTGCACCTTGAAATCAACTCAATCGGCTGTCCCGAGTGCCGCGCGAAATATAACGAAGCGCTTAAGGAGTATTTTTCGCAGTATAAAGATAAGCTCTGCGGAAACTGCCTTAACCGACTCGAGAGAAATCCGATGCGTCTTATAGACTGTAAGGTTCCTTCCTGTCACGAAATCGCCGAAGGCGCGCCGAGTATTCTCGATTATCTCTGCGATGAATGCACCGAGCATTTTGAACAGGTTAAGAAGTACCTTGAGGCTTCTAAAATTGAATATAAAATCAATCCGACTATTGTACGCGGACTCGATTACTATACAAAAACCGTTTTTGAGTTTGTATCCGACGCTATCGGAAGCCAAGGCACCGTATGCGGCGGAGGCCGTTACGACGGGCTTATTGAGGAGCTGGGCGGTCAGCACCTGCCTTCGCTCGGTTACGCTATGGGTATTGAGCGCCTTTTGATGGTAATGGAAAATCAGGGTATTGAAATACCCGCTCCCGAACCCTGCGCGCTGTATATAGCCGCTTTGGGCGAGGACGCTCAGTTTAAGGCTTACGAGCTTGTCAATACGATAAGGCTGAGCGGACTTCCCGCCGAGGGCGACGTCGTAGGCAGAGGCTTAAGGGCCCAGATGAAATACGCCGATAAAATCGGAGCGCGTTTCAGTATGGTTCTCGGAGAAAACGAGCTTAACGAGAATAAAGCTAAGGTTAAGAATATGATAACAGGCGAACAGACGGAGCTTAATCTCGACGAAAGTTTCGCGGTAAAATTCGCTTCGCTTCATATGGCGGCAAAATTTGATACGGCTAATTTAGATAACAAGGGATAATAACTGAAATCCACTTACTCCTTATCCGCCCACGGTAAGGTTGTAAATACTTTATTGGCTATTTGTGGGCGGAAAGGATATGGAAACTATTATGGCAGAATTTATGACAGGTCTTAAAAGAACCGATATGTGCGGAGATTTAAGAAGCTCCGATATAGGCAGGGAAGTTACTCTGTTCGGCTGGGTTCAGCGTCAGCGCGATTTAGGCCAGCTTATATTTATTGATTTGCGCGACCGTACGGGAATTGTACAGCTCGCGTTCTCGGACTCTACCGATAAGGAAGTTTTTGAGAAAGCGGCTTCCTGCCGCAGCGAATTCGTACTCGGAGTTAAGGGTATGGTTGCCGAAAGAAGCGCAAAAACCGATAAAATCCCCACGGGCGATATCGAAATCCTCGTTACCGAGCTTCGCGTTCTCTCAAAGGCTCAGACTCCTCCGTTTGAAATCCTCGACGAAACTAAAACGGGCGAAGAACTTCGCTTAAAATACCGTTATCTCGACTTGCGCCGTAAACCCTTGCAGGATAATCTTATAATGCGCAGCAAAATCGCTAAGGTTGCGCGCGACTATTTCTATGAGAACGGCTTTATCGAGATTGAAACCCCTATGATGATAAAATCGACTCCCGAGGGCGCGCGTGATTATCTCGTACCGTCGAGAATACATAAGGGCAAATTCTACGCGCTTCCCCAGTCGCCTCAGATTTATAAGCAGCTTTTAATGCTTTCGGGCTTTGACCGTTATATCCAGCTTGCGCGCTGTTTCCGCGACGAAGATTTAAGAGCCGACCGCCAGCCCGAGTTTACCCAAATCGATATGGAACTCAGCTTCGCCGATATGGACGAGATTATGGATATAAACGAAGGCTTATTTGTAAGATTGTTTGAGGAGGTTCTCGGCGAGAAGCTGGAAACTCCGTTTACTAAGATGAGCTACGACGAGGCGATGAACCGCTTCGGTTCCGATAAGCCCGACGTTCGTTTCGGTATGGAGCTTCAGGATATTTCCGAGCTGGTTAAGGACAGCGAGTTCGGCGTATTCAGTAATCCGATTAAAGCGGGCGGAAGCGTACGCTGTATCGTAGCTAAGGACGCGGCTAAGGTTTATACGCGTAAGGAAATAGATAAACTGACCGAGTATGTGCGCGGAATAGGCGCTAAGGGACTCGCGTTTGTACGCTGGGTAGAGGACGAGCCGTCCTGTTCATTTAAGAAATTTATGAAGGACGGCGAGCTTGAGAGCATTCTTAATAAGGTAGGAGCTGAAAAAGGCGATGTTGTACTTATCGTAGCCGATAAAAACAGCGTTACTCTGCCCGTACTCGGAGCGCTCCGCTTAGTTGTTGCCGAGAGGCTCGGTATTATTCCCGATGAGTTTAAGTTTGTATGGATAGTAGATTTCCCGTTCTTTGAATTTGACGAGGAAAGCGGCGAATGGATAGCGATGCACCATCCGTTCACTATGCCGCGTGAGGACTGTCTTAAATACCTAGACAGCGAGGAGGATAAAGGCAAGGTTTACGCTAAAGCATACGACCTTACATTAAACGGAACGGAATTAAGCTCAGGCTCAATCCGTATTACCGACTATGAGCTTCAGCAAAAGATGTTCCGCGCGCTTAAGATGACCGACGAGGAGATTGAAGCTAAGTTCGGATTCCTTGTAGAGGCGTATAAATACGGCGCTCCGCCCCACGGCGGAATGGGTATCGGGCTTGACCGCGTAACTATGCTTCTCTGTAAATCGGACAGCTTAAGGGATGTTACTGCGTTCCCGAAGGTTCAGAACGCGTCCGAGCTTATGAGCAGCTGTCCGTCCGAGGTTGACGGCGAGAGTCTTGAGGTTTTAGGCTTAAGTATAGATAAAATCGAAGATTAAAACATAAATATCATAACCACCCGTCAAACGGGTGGTTTGCTCGTGGGCTATAAGCCCCGTTACCAACCCGCGTCTCAAGGCGCGGGCTTTCACTTTGTTCAAGCCTTA
>CAJOHT010000004.1 GCA_905234305.1 uncultured Ruminococcus sp.
TTAAGGAATATGCGGCTTTTTTAGTTTCAGCAGAGTTGATTTTTGAGGTTCCTTCGGTAAGGATTTTCTCAAGTCCTTTGATTTTTTTATCAGATGTTTTAGCTTTTTTATGAGCTTGATAATACTCGGCGTAAAGCCTGCAAAGCTCAACGGAGCAGTCCTCTTTATAAACGCTTAAGGTAGTTCCATCGACCTCTTTACATTTTATTGTCGCTACGGCAAAGCTCATATCTTGAGCGCACCATACGCTGTAATCATTGAGCTTAACTATCTTATCGCCCGCTTTAAGACCGCTGTTAGCGGAAAAGGAATTCTGCGAAAAGCCCGCTACGACTGTTGAGGAAAATGTATCGGTCTGGACTACGATAAAGAACATCATAATAAGTCCGAGAACGATATTCATAAACGCGCCCGCTACTATAATAATCATTCTTTTCCAGATTTTAGCGTTGGTGAACGCTCGCGGGTTATCGCTTTCCTCATCCTCGCCTTCCATAGCGCAGTAACCGCCAATCGGGAAAAGCCTTAAAGAATACTGAGTTTCACCCTTTTTAAAACTTAAAATCTTAGGTCCCATTCCAAGCGCGAATTCATTTACCTGAACACCGCTTTTTTTAGCGGCGATAAAATGACCGCCCTCATGGAAAAAGATAATAAGCTCAAATAAAAGAACTCCGATTACAATTAAAGCGATTGTTGTTAAAACACCCAAATCTATTTCAACTCCGAATTATATATTATTTAGCACAAATTCTCTTGCGGTTTTATCGGCTTTAAGAACATCGTCAACACTTTCAGCCTCAACGTTATCCTGATTAAGCATAGCTTCCATAACCAAATCGCCGATATCCAGGAAAGAAATCTTTCTTTCCCTGAACAGAGCGTTAGCCACCTCATTGGCGCCGTTAGCAGCGGCAGCGCATAAGCCGCCCCTGTCTATAGCCTTTTTACAGGCTCTAAGGCACTTAAAGGTATCATAATCAGGCTCAAAGAAAGTCAGCTTACCGTAGTCGGTAAGGCTAAGCTGTTTAACGGGAGACGAATATCTCTCGGGATATGTTATAGCGTACTGAATAGGAATACGCATATCGGGAACACCGAGCTGGGCGAGTACGGAATTATCGGTATACTCAATCATCGAATGAATAACGCTCTCGCGGTGAACTACCACGTCGATCTTATCCGCAGGCATATCAAAAAGCCACGAAGCCTCAATTATCTCAAGTCCCTTATTCATCATAGACGCTGAGTCTCCCATATCCCAGTTAGGATGATTAAGAGCCTGTTCAACAGTAACGTCCTTAAGCTGCTCGGTACTCCATCCAAAAAACGGTCCGCCCGAAGCAGTTAAAATCAGCCTTTTTAAAGCCTTTTTTTCGGGACATCCCTGCAAGCACTGGAAGATAGCGCTATGCTCGCTGTCAACGGGATAAAGGTTAACGCCGTTATCCTTAACAGCTTTCATAACAAGGCTTCCGCCCGCTACAAGAGTTTCTTTATTGGCGAGAGCAATATCCTTATGAGCGGCGGCGGCAGCCAGCGTAGGTCTGAGCCCTACCATTCCGACGAGCGAATTAAGTACACCGTCGGCTTCATCAATAGAGGCAGCCTCAATCAAACCGTCCATTCCACAGGAAACTTTAGTATTAGTATCCGCAATATTTTCTTTAAATTCAGAAAATTTACTCTCGTCAAAAACGACCGCGAGAGCAGGCGAGTATTTTCTTACCTGCTCCTCGAGAATTTTAATATTGGTATTCGCGGTAATCGCGGATACTTTCAGATTCAAATTATCAACAACGTCGAGAGTCTGGGTTCCTATTGAACCCGTAGACCCTAAGACAGAAATATTTTTTATCATATTACACCACGATTAAAAACTAAAAATCACAAACGCTTTTCCGATAAAATACACAATCGGCGAAGCAAATATTACGCTGTCAAATCTGTCGAGAAAGCCGCCGTGTCCAGGAAAAAACGAACCGTAATCCTTAATACCGCACGAACGCTTTATTAAAGAAAAACTCAAATCCCCCAAAACCGAAACAAGACTCGCGAATAAGCCTATCAACATAATAACAATATAGTTAAAGCTCGCTTTCTCATAAAGGAAGGTGTATACAAATCCGATTATTGCCGCTGAAATAACGCCCGCGATAAGTCCGCCGATAAATCCCTCAACGGTCTTGTTCGGACTGATTCTCGGACAGAGCTTATGCCTGCCGAGAAACACTCCCGCGAAATAAGCGCCAGCGTCAGCACACCATGGGATTCCGATACTTAATACAAAGAAAATCGTATAACAGTTATCATACTTCGGGGGCAGTATAAGAATACTCGACATTCCGAGTACAATAATCAGCTCGCCCAATACCGCGAAACTTAAATCTGTATAGGAAACATACTCGTTCCTAAAAATCATTATAAAAAACATAACGAGTACATACGCGAAAATTGTAAAATAACCGAGCTTAAGCGGAATTACAAGAGGCTGCAAAATCGCATACACCGCGCAGGGTATGAAAACAAATAAGTTTTTATGAAGTCTTTTTGCCGATAACAATTCAAATACCATTATAAAAGATAAAAGAGATACAATGATATACATTATCAGGTTAAAGCGTTCGCCTAAAATCAGCAGCACCACAGCTAAAGGAATACCAATAGCCGCGGTCAATAATCTGGCTTTCATCGAATCCATAATTCACCTTATACTCCGCCGAAACGACGGTTTCTGCCATTAAAAATATCGATTGCTTCGTCAAGATCTTCCGTAGTAAAATCAGGCCAAAGCTTGTTCATTATTACAAATTCCGTATACGCGGACTGCCAGAGCAGGAAATTGGAAATCCTGTACTCGCCCGACGGTCTTATAACAAGATCAGGATCGGGCTGACCCGCAGTATAGAGATTATCGGATACCATTTTTTCATCAATAGAATCTATGTCGATATCACCGTTTTTAACACCAGCCGAAATCTTTTTAACCGCTCTTACGATTTCATCTCGACTGCCGTAATTTATGGCTATATTGAGTACCATTCCGTCGCGATCCTTGGATAGTTCCTCGTTCTCATCCATAAGTTTATGCATTTCATCGGTAAAACCCGATTTATCGCCTATGAAGTTAACAACTATGGAATCGTCTTTAAAATCGCTTAAAGCCTCTAAAAGATAGTCTTTAAAGAGCTTCATAAGTGCTTTTACCTCTTCAGGAGGACGCGACCAGTTTTCGGTCGAGAAAGCATAAACCGTAAGGTATTTTATGCCAATATCACTGCAATAACGGGCTATTGTGCGAAAAACCTTAGCGCCTGCGGTATGCCCCGCCGTACGCGGAAGCAAACGCTTCTTAGCCCAGCGGCCGTTACCGTCCATAATTATACCGATATGTTCGGGAAGAGTTCGGTAAGAGTCCGCTTCAGGTTTTTTCTTTTTGAAAATCGCCATAATTAAAGCTCCATAATCTCTTTCTTTTTATCTTCACAGATCGAGTCGGTTTCTTTAATGAATTTATCGGTAGTCTTTTGAACCTTCTTCTCGCCGTCCTTAAGGTCATCCTCGGTAAGGTCGCCGTTTTTCTTAAGTTTTTTAAGGTCATCAATAGCGTCGCGGCGCACGTTACGAATCTGAACCTTTGTTCCCTCGGCGATTTTAGCTACATCCTTAACGATTTCCTTACGTCTGTCCTCGGTAAGCGGAGGGAAATTAAGACGGATCGATTTACCGTCGTTCTGAGGATTGATACCGATTTCAGAGGTCTGGATAGCCTTGTTGATAACGCCGAGCATAGAACCGTCCCATGGCGTAATTATAATGGTGCGCGCTTCAGGCACGGAAACGTTCGCTACCTGATTAACGGGAGTCGGCGTTCCGTAATAGTCAACCTTAACTCTGTCGAGTATCGAGGGGTTAGCTCTGCCCGCTCTTATAGACTTATACTCGTCCGTTAAGTGGTTAATTCTTCTCTGCATTCTTTCTTCCATACGTTTTAATACTGCTTGCATAGTTATCCTCCTAATTGATCAATGAACGAGAGTTCCGATATTCTCGCCCGTAACTGCTTTATAAATGTTTTCGGGTTCATCAATACTGAACACCAAAATATCGATTCCGTTGTCTCTGCAAAGCGAAGCTGCCGTACTGTCCATAACGGCAAGAGATTTGTTAAGCACCTCGTGGTGAGTAATCTCGTCATACTTAACAGCCTTGGGATTAGTTTTTGGATCGCTGTCATATACGCCGTCAACCATAGTCGCCTTCATAATAATCTGAGCTTCTATCTCGGCAGCTCTTAACGCCGCGGCGGTATCTGTGCTGAAGAAAGGATTACCAGTACCGCATCCGAAAACAACGACTCTTCCCTTTTCAAGATGCCTTATAGCCTTTCCGCGAATGTACGGCTCCGCTACCTGGCGCATAGAAATAGCTGTCTGTACTCTTACGTCAACGCCTAACGCCTCAAGCGAATCGGCAACTCCGAGCGCGTTGATAGCCGTAGCGAGCATACCGATATGGTCTGCGCGCGTTCTGTCCATAGAGCCAGAGCTTCTGCCTCTCCAGAAGTTACCGCCGCCTACTACGATAGCGATTTCAGCGCCTTCCTCGTTGAGTCTTTTAATAGGCTCGCAGATTTTAGCAACGGTATCGAAATCAATACCTGTTTTTTTGTTTCCAGCGAGTGACTCGCCAGAAAGTTTTAAAAGAATTCTTTTGTATTTAAGTCCCATTTTTAAACACTCCATACTTCTAATTATAGTCATATTAATTTTACTCTAACACAAAGTTATTATAACGCTATAAAGGAATTAAAAGTTATAATTTGGATACATTTTTGTAACAATCAACATAAAAACAGGTATTTCATACAATAAAAACTGCTTGAAATAATCTATAAATAATTATATAATAATCTTAGTACCAAAAGGAGGAGATTCTATAATGGAAATCAATAAATCAATCAAAAACTACAGAATACTCAATGACCTTACTCAGGATGAGCTTGCCCAGCGCTTGAACGTATCTACAGATAAGATAATCAGTTGGGAAAATGGCGATACCGAGCCTAATGCTGAAGAACTTAAACTTATTTCAAAGAAATTTGACATACCTGTTAATACGCTTTTAGGTTCCCCGAAGCAGTTAATATGCCAATGCTGCGGTATGCCTCTTGATGACGTCACTATCAGCAAAGAGCCTGACGGTGCTTTTAACGAAGATTATTGCAAATGGTGCTACACCGATGGAAAATTCACCTATGACGATATGGAAACGCTGATTGATTACTGCGTTAAAAGTTTTTCGAGCAAGGATTTTCCAGCCGAACAAATCCGAGCCCATATGAAAAAAACACTTCCAACCCTGAATTATTGGAAAAACCGATAAGCTATAACGCCACCCGTCGAACGGGTGGTTCTTTTTTATAAATAAAATCTTTTGAAAATTTGTATATAATTCTTTTTTCTTCAGAAAAACTTCAGATAAATAATTTATAATCATTGTATAATGACGGTTCAGGCTATAATTGTTCAACGAAAAAATCAACACAAGGAGTATGCAATGAAACTATTAAAAAAGATTATAAGCGTAACGCTTACAGCAGCTATACTGACAGGAGTTTTCTCTACCTTCGCTTTCAGCGCTTCGGCAAAAGAAAAAAGCTCAATTATTTTTGATTTCAACAACGATAAGGTTAGCGATAAAAAAGACATTGAGGGCGTTGTAACGCTTAACCAAAAATACCACGCGCCCATTGTACAGGAAATGCTGTACGGTCCCCTCGATTCAACCGAGTACGATACAACTCAGGCAGACAGTTTACCGCGGTATTTTCTGACAAATATCAATCAATGTACAACTCCAAGACTTCAAAAGCCTTTGGGAGATTGCTGGGCTCAGGTAGCAACAGGTATGCTTGAAAGTTCCGTGCTTAAGGCTCAAAGCCGCCTTAATAAAACGAGCAAGAAAATCGACAGCAAGGCTCTTGGAAAACCTATTTTTAACGGGCTCGACAATAAAACGCTGTATTCTCCGAAAGCAGTTACTTGGTTCTCGGGCGAAGGATTAACAAGCGAGGAAAATCCCTCCCAGGCAGGCGAAGGAAACGTATTTCCCGATAACAGCAACACTCGTTTTAATCTCGGCGGATTTATGTCGTACAGCGAAACATTATACACCGCTTGGAGAGGCGTATTCACGGAAGAACAGTATCCTCATCAGCCTAATGATTGGGACGGAAGCATTGAGTATATTACGGAAGACGGCTCATGGAATCTTCCCGAAAAGCTAAGCGGCAAGTCCTTCGATAAAGCTCCGAGAGTTACCGATGCTTTACTGTTACCCCCTACCTCAAATTTTGAAAGCAACAGTAATACAAGCGCCCGCGAGTGGAAGAGCAGCAATCAAAAAGCGAGAAGAATTATAAAACAAGCAATTATTGATTACGGCGCTGTACATATAGCGTACGATTCCTGGGGCGACGACGCATGCAGCACGGTATACAGCGATAAAAGCAGTTCGGGCTCAGGTCACGCCGCGCTTATAGTCGGCTGGGACGATAATTTCTCAAAAGATAATTATAAAGGAAAAAGCGGCGCAACTCCTCCCGAGGACGGAGCATGGCTCGTAAAGAATACATTCGGAAGTTACGAATATATGAAATCCCATTTCAAAAACTGGGATACAGACCGCGAAGGCATAATGGGTATGACCTACGCTCAGACTCAGGAATACTATAAAGAGAGAAACACTTCGCTTGAACAAATGTTAAAGCAAAATCCTGATATTCAGAACAAATATATGTATGAATCAGGTATACGCGACAGTGAAGACAGAGGAACAGGCTTCTTCTGGATTTATTACTGCGACCATTCCATAAGCACTCACGCCGTATATAATGTCGATATCGCCGATGACGGCTACGACTACGATAACAACTATCAGTACGATTACGCCGTTAATGATGACGACATCAGATTTTCACTTATGACAGCCGATACGGGAACTCTCGTTAGTAACGTATTCACTGCAAACGGCAACGAAAAGCTCAAAGCGTTTTCAGCCTACACGAATGCAACAGACTCCACGGTAAAAACCGATATTTATCTTTTGAACGGGTCGGAAAGTAACCCCACAGAAGGTAAGCCAGTATACAGCGGCGAAAACAAGGTTAAATTCGCGGGCTTCCATACTATAAAACTCGACGAAACGATAAGCCTTTCGAAAGGACAAAAATTCGCAATCGTACAAAATACAAAATCATATGATAAAAAAACAGACGCAGAGGTTTCTTATCTTAATCTTGAAACGGTATTTGACAGTAATAAGATATCTGTAGGTCCCGCGAAAAATAATGTCGTATGTAACGACGGAGAGACTTTTGTACGTCTTGACGGAAAATGGACAACACCAAAAGAATTAGACGAAAGCCTTGAAATAGCCGAAATAGTAAACTTTGGCAACGCTAAAATCAAAGCATTTACCGTTAACGAGCCAAGAGAAACAATCGAACCTCAAAAGCCCGAGACTGTTAGTGAAAAAACGGAAATTGAAGATATCGCCGAGGTTATCCCCTCTGATACTAAAACTAAAACAATACGCTTCTATATGCGCGATGACTGGCAGAATGAATACAACGCGTTTTACGACGGGAAGAATCTTTCTTCGTGCAAGCCATGCGTATTCTGGTGGGAAGGAAGCTATAATTGCACAGCGGTTTATGGTTCAACGGACAGCTGGCCAGGTTACTCAATCTCAAAAACAGACGAAAGCGACAGCAATATTTATATCGCAAAGGTTCCCGATGACGTTGAGAATATCATCATCAACAACACGGTAAAAACTGCTTCCGATAATTCCGACCTGAAATACTACGCTTCTCAGACAAAGCAGCTCAGCCTTCTGGGATATGATGAAGGAGATTCCCCCTACGGGTTATATCCGAAAGGACTAAATTCGACTGACAATATGATTTACGTTTCAGGAAGAAATGATAGTTCAGCGGAATACTCACCAGTGGAAAACGAAGGAGCCTGGTTCTATTATTACGGGAACGGTAAATACGGCGTGTACAAAACCCTTACGGAAGCTAAAGCACATAACGCTTTATACTCAAACGGAGAATTTCCTACAAAACCAAATACCGAACCGATAACTTCCGATACCAAGGCTAAAAAGTCTAATCCGATTAAGGTTAGCGCTAAAAATAAAACTATTAGGATTAATAAACTGAAAAACAAACAACAATCCTTAAAGCTGTTCACTGTAAAAAAAGCTGAGGGCAAAGTAACATATAAGCTGATTAATGTTACAAAAAAACTAAAAAAATATGTTAAGATAAAAGCAAACGGAATTATAATAATTAAAAAATGGACAAAAGCTAAAAAAGGTACATATAATATAAAAGTTACAATAAAAGCAAAAGGAAATAATAATTATAAAAATGCTTCTAAAACAGTAACAGCAAAAATAAGAATAAAATAACACTTTTCGGGCGTTTATTACGCCCGAATTTTTTATAGTCTTATAATGAGAAAAAATAAATCATAAATAAAAATCACAAAAATATTAAACAAATAACTTTAAACATATTGTTTTATTGTATATAATATGTTATATTATAGTAAAGGAGGTATGCCTTATGAAAAGAATATTGTGTTTTTTAACGATTATTATATTTATGTTATCAATTAATTCTGTTTTTGTTTCGGCAAAAGAGTATTCCGAAGAAGATTTGTATAATATGACTGACGCTTCCGATTTGCTTGACGACGAAGATGAAGATGTCGAAGATGACGCGGATGACTATAATGACGGCGATTCTGACGATATATCTGACAATTCCGATGAAACAGGAATTACTACAGGCATTATAGAAATAACCCCTAATCATATCGTGTACTGTATCGATCAGGATGATATAACTACAGATATGGTCAAGGAAACCTATGTAGTAGTAAACGGCAAAAAATACAACGGTTCGTATATCAGTTCATTCTCCACAATGTATGAAACTATAGATGAGGGAGTTATTGCCGAAGCAAGTTACAGCGGTAAGATTAACGATTTAGTCACGATCCACTTTATTATGAAAGACGGTAGAGACGCCAGAGAATCCGATAGAATCGATAACGGTCTTGATGAGGTTGTTATTGACGAGGAAGAATGTGATATCAAACACGCCATATTCTATTATCTCAGCGATACGGATAAACTTAAAACTTTAGATTTTAAAGTTAACGGCAAGAGCGTTTCCTATAAGAATTACACAGGTAAAAACCTTGAGGATTACGAAGCGGACAACTACGAATACGCGTATGTATATCAGGCTAATTACAAAACAAATTATAAAGCTAAAGTTAGTGTTACGGTGACAACTGAAAAAGGCTATACATACAATTATTCAACTTACGCCAAAGATATTAAACCGAACATTTCGGTAAACAACTTCTATGCGGGAGATACAGTTATCTCGGGAAAAACAAAAGCTAACTCTTCTGTAATAATAAAAGCAGGCGGAAAAAAATACAAGACAACAGCTAACTCCAACGGCTCTTTCGCCCAGAAAATCAAAGCGTTAAAAGCGGGCAAAAAAATTACCGTTACCGTAACTACCACGACAAACCGTTCCGCCTCAAAAACAATAAGTGTAAATAAATCTCCAGGAAAAGTTTCTATTAAAAGCATAATTACAGCTAAATCCAGGAGCGTAAAAATCAGCCTTACAAACGTAAAAGAAGGAGATATTGTAAAACTGTTTATCGGAAGTAAGACTTATAAGTCAAGAATAAAATCCGCTAAAAAATCAACAACCGTTACAATAAATATAAAACCGCCTAAAAAGGGATTGGTTGTAAAGGCAAAATATACGGATAAGTTCAACACAATTAAATCTACAGCAAAATCAAAGGTTAATTAAATTCATTATAAGACCGACTCAAAATCCTTTCCAGTTTTGAGTCGGTCTTTATTATTTCCAAGTTTTGTTTAGTTTAATTCTATTATTAATAAGAGCTGTCCCCCTCCTGAACAATAAAAGTATTTTAAACATTGCAATAATACTGATATTATGATAGATTATAGAAAAGGAGGGAAATATTATGAAAAAGAAACTATGTTTTTTACTTGTATTCGTTTTTCTTTTTTCAATGTATTCGCTTTGTGTTTCGGCAGAGGAATATACTTCGAATAATTTATTAAAAACAACTGACTCTTCTATATCGGGAGATACCCCGCAGGTTGGCGGCGATATCAATTTGGATGATATACCCGACGATATTGAAGAAGGCGAACAAAACGGATATTATTTAGGTATCATGGAGCTTACTCCCAACAGCGTTATTTACTGCGTTGAGAAAGAAGAAATTAACGCTAGTATGGTTAAGGATGCTTACATAGTTGTCAACAAAACAAAATTTACAGGCTCGATAATAGATGAAAATTCCGATTTATATAATAATATTGATAACGGAGTTTTTGCCGAGGCAAAATTCGACGCTAAAGTCGGCGACAAGGTATACGTTTTTCTCGTTACGGAAGACGGTACAACAGTCATAGGAGTCGAAACAATAAAAAAAGGTAACGATGAGTTAGCAATCGACGGAAACGAATGCGATATAGAACACACCTTGTTCTATTACCTGAGCGATACTGACCCTGTAAAAAACGTTAATGTTACCGTAGACGGCAAGGAAGTATCCTGTAAGGAATACAGCGGCAGTAAAGTTAATGATTACGAAATAGAGAGTTTTGCTTGCGGAAGCGCTTATATTGCTGAATACAGTGCAGAAAAAGGTCAGGAAATCTGCGTAACCGTTACTACCGAGAAAGGCTTTATCTACACCTGCAGCGCGAAACTTAAAAACGCTAAACCTACAATTTCCTTAAATTCTTTCTATGCGGGCGATACTGTTTTAAAAGGAAAAACAAACGCTTTTAACGCTAAAGTAAGTATTACAATCGGAAAGAAAAAATATAGCACAAAATCAGATAATAAGGGTATATTCAAAAAATCCGTTAAAGCGGCAAAAACAGGTACAAAGATTAGTATTACCGTTACCGCGTCCGACGGCGTCGCCTCTACAAAAACCTTTGCTATAAAAAAACCGAAAGGTACTATAAAATCAATCTCTAAGATTACTTATAGCAGCAGAAACATTACATTTAAACTGACAAAAGCCCGTAAGGGTGATAAAGTAGTTTTTAAATTATGCAGAATAAAGTATACTTTTAAGGTTAAGAAAATAAAGAAATCTTACTCAATAAAGATTTACGCGCCGAAAAAAGGTACGAAGGTAACAGCAGTTTACACGGATAAATTCGGAACTAAAAAGTGTACTAAAAAGAAAAAAGTAAAATAATCAATTATCATTTTTCGGGGGCGGTTATATACGAATCGTCCCCCTTCGTTTATAAATCGGATAATACTATTGCAATAAACCGAGAAATTTGTTAAAATAAGAAAAATTCAAAAGGGTGATTTTATGGAGCATAAGAATTTAATTGACCTTGAGTATATGACAACAGACGAGCTTCAACAGACTATAAGGCTCGCTAAGGTAATAAAAAGCCGCCCCGACGTATATAAACACGCCTGCGACGGTAAAATTATGGCGACTTTGTTTTACGAACCTTCTACAAGAACCCAGATGTCGTTTCAGGCGGCGATGCTAAGACTCGGCGGTAAAACTATCGGATTCGATAACCCGATGAACTCCTCTGTCGCTAAAGGAGAAAATATAAAAGACACTATCACAATAATAAGCAGCTACAGCGACATTATCGCGATGCGCCATCCCAGCGAGGGTTCCGCAAAGGCAGCTTCGCTGTTCAGCAGCGTTCCCCTTATTAACTGCGGCGACGGCGGTCACTTCCACCCCACCCAAACCTTAACGGACGTATGTACACTGAGTTTTGAGAAAGGTCGTTTGGATAACCTTAAAATCGGACTTTGCGGCGATTTACTCAACGGCAGAACAGTTCACTCGCTCATAAAGACTATGAGTCATTTTAAAAACAACAGCTTTGTTTTAATTTCTACAAAAGAATTATCAGTTCCCCAATACATAAAAGATATTATGGATAACGCGGGCTGTTCATACGAGGAAAAGGATAATCTTAAAGACGCTATATCGGAGCTTGACGTTCTTTATATGACAAGAATCCAGCGTGAACGATTCTCATCCGACGAAGAATACCAAAAGCAAAAGGGTGTTTTCGTACTTGATAAGGAAAAACTTTCGCTCGCTAAAGAGGATTTGATTATTCTTCATCCGCTTCCGAGAGTTGACGAAATCGCTATTGAGGTTGACGACGACCCGAGAGCCTGCTACTTTAAACAGGCCGAGTACGGTATGTACGGCAGAATGGCGCTTATTGTACTTCTTTTAAGGCCCGAAGGCGCTTTTACATTCAATACCCCCGACCCGATCATTAAAAAGAATTCAAAATGTTCCAACGAAAAATGTATTACAAACGATCCCCAGCAGTTCTACTTACCTAAAAACACATACTTAAAGAACGGTAAAGAGTATTGTGATTACTGCGACGGACTGATTAAATCTTTATAATTGACAACGAGCGCGGCAATTATGCCGCGCTCAATTTATACCTTAATCTCTTTTCCGAGATATATTGAGTATATAACAATTTCTTTTACCCTGAGTCCTGTCGTTTCCTCAACAGCGGATTTATAAAACTCAACCTGTTTATGATAGAGTTTAACTAAATCATCGGCGTCCTTTACCCTGTCGGTTTTATAATCGACAATTACAATCTCTCCATCCTCGACTAATAAAAGGTCTACAGCACCCTGCATAACGAGCTTGCCGTCCTTAAACTCATCGTCAAAATCGGAAGCGCTGATTTTAACGGTAAACTGGTATTCCCTTTTATATTCCTCGCTGTTTATTACACGAGATATGAGGTTAGAGTTTAAAAATCCATTTAGTTTATTATAATCGATAAGTTCAACCTGACGCTCGGTTAAAAATCCGTTATCGCAAAGCCTTTGCGCTTCAAGCTCACAGTCTTTAACGGCGTTATTGATATCGCAGAATTCCATAAACGTATGGAACGCTGTACCCTTCTCGGCTCCCGAGCTTTTCTTATCACTCATAAAAGACGGTTTTCGCAGTATTTTTTTAAAAATCCTGTTATCTTTATGAGAAAGCTCTGACGCGCTGACTTTTTGAGGAAGTTTAAAAAACTGTCTATAAGGATAGACGAATTCAACTCTTGCGGAAAAATCGGACAAAAATTCGTAATCAATATTTTCTGACTCCTCGGCAGGCTCAGTTAAAGAGTCTGTATTATCATTTTCCAATCCTTTTTTATCGTTCTTTTTAATAATCTCAAATTTCCACGGTTTATAGCTATCCTTATAATAAGTATAATCAGGCTTTATATTAGTACGGATATCACAAGACGGATTAGTAAGCGCGCAGGTGAAAATCCAGTCGCTGTAGGATTTCATATTCTTAACAACGTACGGAGTTATCGGATATGAGGCGATTTTACTCTCCAGCTTTGTTAGATAATCCTCAGGGTTTTTATTTGCCGCGGTGACAATAAGCCTCTCCTTAGCCCTTGTCATAGCAACATAAAGTATCCTCATTTCTTCAGAAATCATAAGGTCCTTCTGCATAAGCGAAAGGGCTTTTCTTTCGGTTGTTTCGTACTTTAAAATATCCTTTTTTATTTTCATTCCAATACCGTAATCGGCGTTTAATACAATATCATCGGAAGCGTCGCGTAGGTTGAATTCTACGGATGTGCTGCTTAAAAATACTACAGGAAACTCCAATCCCTTACTTGCGTGGATACTCATTATTTTTACCGCGTTAAGGGATGCATCCTCGTTATCGCTTACGGCATTAATAAATGTACCGCGTTCCTTCATACGGTCGATAAAATTAATAAACGCCGTAAGCGTTTTATATCCGCAAGACGCATATGAACGCGCGTAAGATTGCAGCAAATAAATATTCTTTAAATTGAATTTTTTACCCGCCATAGCTATACAGTCAAACGACGTAAGACTTAAAATAATTCCGATAAGCCTGTCAACAGTCGTAGTAACGGAAACTGTACGCATTTTGTCAATAAAATCCAAAAATTCTTTATCTTTAACTTCGCCGCTCTTTTTCAGCGCGACATAAAGCGGAACTTTTCTGTCCTTAACACGGAGCTTAGCGACATCATCAGCGGTAAAAGAAAACATCGGGCTCAACATAACGCTCAGAAGCGGAATATCCTGTACGGGGTTATCTATTACCCTCAGCATATTAAGAAGCACCATAATCTCGGGAGAATCGAAAAAGCTGTTTTTTTCCTCGCTTACGGCAGGAACCGCCATACTGTTAAGCGTATTTACGAACGTTACCGCACGGCGCGTATCTCCTCTCGGACTTCTTAGCAAAACGGCAATATCGCCGTAGGTAATATTCCTTACCGAATCGCCGTCCTTGATCTGCATTTTCTCCTCATAGATAAGATTGTATATCTTTTCGGCTACAATTTTAGCCTCAAGACTAAGCTCGGTCTCGTTATTTTCAACATCTATTTCGGACGAATCTATCAAATCAAGCTCCATATTAGGCGCGTCGTTTTCGGGATAAGAAGCTCCGCAAACGAGTTTCTCTTCTTCGTTATACTCAAGGCCGCCGACATCCTGCGACATCAAGGTAGAGAACACAAAGTTACACGCTTCGGTAATCCCTAAACGGCTCCTGAAATTTCGGTCAAGATTAATCTTAGCGGGATAGTTCTTATTATCCTCGCTGAAATTATTATATGACTCTTTATAAGAGAGGAAAATATCGGGCTTAGCCTGCCTGAAGCCGTAAATGCTCTGCTTTACATCGCCTACTACAAAGAGATTATTCTTATCTCTGCTGACGGCTCTGAATATTAAATCCTGAACCTCGTTAATATCCTGAAACTCATCGACCATAATCATATCGAACATCGAAGATATTTCCTCGGAAATTTCGCTAAAACTTATTTCTCCGTTATTATTATCGCAGAGAAGCTCTATCATTAACCCTTCGACGTCAGCAAAATCAAGTATGTTTTTTTCAAATTTTAATGCTTTAAATTCATCGCGAAAGGCTTTTACGCATTCAAAAAACACTTTTATAACAGGATAGTTCTGTTTTGTGTTATTTTCTATTAAAGAAATATCTTTATCGAACACCGCGCTAAGCCTGTTGATTTCCGATTTATAATTATCGCGTAATAATTTAATTATCTCTTTATACTCATCATCCTTAGAACCCTTTATCGAAGGAAATCTCGGGAACTTAAAGCCTTCGATTATTTCTTTTATACCGTTCCAATCACGCAGTCTTACAGCCTCATTCAAATCCTTGAACAACAAATTATCCGCGTTTAATACGCCGCGCAGCTTATCAAGCTGTTCGGGTTTTAAATACTCGTCCTTATCGAGATACATAAAACAGGAGTCAATCATCCTTACGCAATACTCAAGGCAATCGGATGTGTACTTCATAAGATAATCGAAATAAGGCGTTTTATTAAACGCGATACCGTCATAATACGAAAGCATTTTATCCATTCGGTTATCCATAAACGGAATAGAAGTAAGGAAATTATATGTATTTAAAATATGCTTTCTTAGATTATCGTCGTTGCGATAAGTGCATACGCAGTTAAGAAGCCGATTGAAGGCGTCAGAATTTTCATTATAAAATTTTTCCAAAGCATTATCCAGCGCCTTCGAGCGAAGAACTGCAAGCTCTCCCTCATCAGCAATCCTGAAATCACTTTGTATATCGAGCTTATAGAAGTAACGTCTTATAAACTCGGCGCAGAAACCGTCGATAGTAGAAATCTGAGCGCTATACAAAAGCTGTTTTTGATTTAACAGATAATTGTTATACGGGTCATCCTTCAAAAGATTATTCAGCGCGTTTTCAATTCTTATCCTCATTTCAGCGCTGGCGGCACGCGTAAAGGTAACAATTAACATCCTGTCAATCGGCACAGGGTTAACAGGGTCCGTAACGGCTTCTATTATTCTTTGTACAAGCACAGCGGTTTTTCCCGAACCCGCCGCCGCGGAAACAAGAACGGAGCCGTCGCGGGCATTTATAGCATGCTGCTGGGATTTTGTCCATTTAAGCTCAGCCATCGTTCTCATCTCCTATCTCTTTAAATACCTCTTTAGCCGAAGCCTCGGTTTTAAAACGGTAATCGTCATCATAAGTATGCAGACATACGCTGTTATACGGACAATAAGCGCATCCGTCAGCAACTCCTTTTATAGGCGAGGCGTTTATATTACCGTTTAAAAGCTCTTTACCCATATTGCGTACCACATCGTCGATATGATTGAATATCAGCTTAAACTGTTCGCTCGATGCTAAAGTATCGGAATACTTGCCGTCCTCAAGTTTTTTAGACATCTTTATAAACTTTCCGAGTCTGTCCATATGATTTAGAACTTTCTCATCATTAAGAATAAGCCCATTCATTTTAAAATTGCTGTCAAGCTGCGATAAAACCTTTTCCCCGTCATTATACTTATCTCCGTCAATATCCTTAGCGGCGGAGGGCATATATAACACTCCCGACGGAATTAGCTTAGCTTTGAAATAATCCTCGCCGTTTTCAGCAACACACTTTAAATAAAGCAGCATTTGAAGATTTATTCCGTAAAGGATTTCGTATAGTTTAAAGACTTTATTGCCTGTTTTATAATCGACAATACGGATATATTTTTCGTCATCGTTTTTATTAAGCGTATCTACCCTGTCAATATACCCGATAACCGATACGCTTCTTTCGTCGTCAATATCTATTTTATAAGCGGGAACAGCGCCGTCGTCTCCGATTTTAAGCTCAAAATCAACAGGAATAAAATCGGAATACATAAGCTGGCGGATAAGCTCCTTTACAAGCGTAAAAATATTAATCTTAAGCCGCTCGAATAAAACCTTAAAGCTGTCGGATTTATCGTCAAGTCCGCCGAAGGTTTCTTCGGCGTATTCAAAAAGAATACTGTCAATATCGTTTTTAATCTCAGTATCTGTAATCGTATTCAAAACCGATTTATTATTCTTTATAAGAAATTTCTCGAGAAAATAATGAACAATATTACCGAATTGAATAGCGTCAATCGAGGCAGGCTTTCTCTCAGCGGCTTTTAAGCCGTAATTACAAAAATACTGAAACGGACATAGGTTATATTTTTCTATTCTCGAGGCGGAAATTTTCATATTCTTTCCGAAAAGCTCTTCAGCAACATCTTTATCTTTAATCAAAAACGACTTTCTCTTAACCGTATTTTCAAGTTTTTCG
>CAJOHT010000005.1:0-16440 GCA_905234305.1 uncultured Ruminococcus sp.
ATTACGTCATTACTGTCGGTGAGGATGAACGCGAAGTTCTTATTCATAACTAGTTCAAAATATCTGTTAATTTCAATATCCTCTTCAGCCGCCGCGCCGTCTGCTACATCAATAATAGTAACAGCCGCCGCTTTAACGCCCGACTTATCGACCTCAATTACAGCGTCCTGATAGATATCAGATACCGCAAGAAGATTATCTCCAGGCTCCTCCGATTTTAACAGGTCTGTCTCGAAAACGTTTAAAGCGGAATTCAAGCTGCCGTTTTCATTAAGAATATCATACAGCGGAGTATGGCTGTCTATCTTAAAGCTCGGGAAAATGCAGCGTGTATGGTTAGTGCAGTTGAACTTAATTACCGAGGGATCGTCCCATTCGTTTAAATAAAGAAGATAATAGTTAGCCTCATCCTCGGTCAAATCCTCAAATCCGAGTTCTTCATTAACCTCATAGTCGCTTGTTTGATTTACCTTATAGAGGTTATCGGCTGTCAGAACCTCGTCAAGAGTATAGCCGTCCTTCGGTAAGATGAACTTAATCTTATAGCCGTGAGCCATTTCCGTATAGAAATAATCGAATTTATCGGTAGACTGGATCTTACCGTCAAAATAATAACCCATTAAGAATTCACATTCCTTTGTTTCGGTATTGGTTGTGAACTCTCTCTGTTCTGTGTTTAAGTCATCTCTGCCGAGATTCCAAACATCCTTAAAATAAATGGTGTTAATAAGAGCGAATACCGTTGAGGCGGGAATTTTAAAATCGTTGTCGATAAGTCCTCTGGTCTGCTCCTTAACAAAATCTGTTATCATTTCATTCGCTCTGTCATTATCGTTTAAGAAGGGAGCTTCGAAAGACTGAGCGTTATAGTATGTGGCAAGCTCCTTGAGCTTATCGTCGCTCAGGCGGTTCGATACCCTGGTATCATTCCAAATCGAATTTGAAATTCAACCTGTCGGCGAAGATATTTAAGCTCTCCCGACTTTATAATTTCCTCATCGGACATTCCTACGAATTCCTCGATATCCTTCTTTACGTTGTCATCCCCTATTGAATAAAGAAGTGAAAGCGCAAAATATACGGATACGGGAGAGAATATGTAGTTTTCGTCCTGCTCAGCCGCAGTCATTGTGTAGAGCTTATTAGAGAAAGCTGAAAGTTTTTCGTTAAAGGTCTCGGGAGCGGGTAATGTTTCCTCGATTGTAGCCACTTCCGTCGCGGCTGATGCTTCTTCCGTAGCAGCTGAAGTATCTTCCGTTATGTCCTGATTTGCTTCTCCGCCTGCTTCGGCAGCTGCGGTCTCCGCTGTAGTTTCCTGAGGAGCTATATATTCGGTTTCTTCAAAAGTAGTTTCCTCCTGAACCTCGGTCGCGGGAGCTGTTGTTTCAGGCTCAATAGTTGAGGGAGCTTCTGTTTCTGTTTCCTGAGCGGTTGTCTGTTCGGTAGCTTCCGTTGTTTCGGCAGTTGTCTCGGCAGTTGTCTGTTCGGTAGCTTCCGCCGCCTCGGTAGTTTCTACTGCCTCGGTAGTTTCGGTGTTAGATTCAACGGGAATTGTCGGCTTAACGACAGGCTTCGAGGAATTATTTCTTTTGTCTGTTACATTTACCTTAAAGGTAAGCACGGTTTTTTTAGTGCTGTTTTTATACTTGAATTTTACAGTCACCTTGATTTCCGCAAAGCCCTTCTTTTTAGCGGTAACAATACCTTTTTTAGAAACCTTCGCGACTAACGTTTTTTTAGATTTATAAGAAATCTTTTTAATTTTAACGCCTTTTTCTTTTTTTACGGTGATTTTTACTTTTCCGTAAACGGTTTTATCCTTTTTCTTCGTGATTTTAAGATCAGCCGAATTCTTTTTTAAGCTAACCAAGGATTTTGCCGCGGAAGCTGAAAGCGGAAGCGAAGTAAAAACTCCTGCAATCATCATCACGGAAAGTACAATACTTACTATTCTTTTCATCAATTTCACTCCTAATACATTTTTCAGCCGCTGCCTGCTCAACAGCACGCTCCGCGCTTTCTTATAAAAAACAAATAGTTCCTTATATATTATTAACCCTCAAGGGTGAGGGTTTGTGACTATTTTAAACGGAAAAAATTCTTTTGTCAATAAATATGACCATTATGTAACGCTCTTAATGGAAACAGACCGCGGTAAGAATAAAAAAATTTTAAAAATATTTTTTGAAGTTGCATAAAACTATGCAATTTCAGGCTTTTTTGTATATATAAGTGAAGAATATTTTTAAAAGGAGAATTAAAATGAACATCTTTTTATTTATCCCCGGCTCTGTTTTATATCTCGACGATATCAATCTGACGTCCAAAAACATACTTGCATTAATCATAAGTCTTTCAAGAAAAGAGGGCTTCTGCTTCGCGTCAAATGAGTTTCTGGCAAAAAGCCTCGGCATTTCCGAGAGGAGTGTCGCTTACTCAATAAATGAGCTAAAAAAGAAAGGATATATCACCTCCGAAAGAAAGAGATATATCCGCTACATAAAACTAAATAATAACATACTTATCGAAAATGAACTCCAGCTAAAAACGATAAACGCAAATCTTGCGGAGATAAACGCAGATTTTGCAAACACAAACGCAAATCTTGCGGACACAAACGCAAATTCTGCACAGTATAATAATAATTATAATAATAAATATAAAAATAATTATAATACATACAGACATACAAGTTATGATTTGGAAGAGCTTATGAAAATAAAGTAGCTGTAAAACAAAACTACTCCCGAGCCGAAACTCGGGAGCTACCTATTACCTATTACTTATTACTTAATCTTATGGATCCAGCCCTCGGGAGCTTCGATACGTCCCATCTGGATACCCGTTAAGGTATCGTAGAGCTTCTTTGTAATCGGTCCCATTTCGTCCATACCGCTCGGGAAGCAGATTTCCTTACCGTGGTCGTTGATCTTGCCTACGGGCGAAATAACCGCCGCCGTACCGCAAAGTCCGCACTCGGCAAAGTCTTTGACCTCCTCGAAGGCTACGGGACGATGCTCTACCTCGAGTCCGAGGTATTTTTCTGCAACGACCATAAGGCTTCTTCTCGTAATTGAGGGAAGAATAGAATTTGACTTAGGAGTAACTACCTTATTGTCCTTAGTTACGAACAGGAAGTTAGCGCCGCCTGTTTCCTCAACATAGGTACGTGAACCCGCGTCAAGGTACATATTCTCGTCAAAGCCCTTTTCGTGAGCGTCAACTATCTGATAAAGGCTCATAGCGTAGTTCAAGCCAGCTTTTATATGGCCTGTGCCGTGGGGAGCCGCTCTGTCATAATCGCAGACTCTTATTGTAATCGGCTTAGCGCCGCCCTTAAAGTAAGGACCTACGGGAGTTACAAAAACTCTGAACTGATACTCGTCGGCGGGTTTAACGCCGATAACGGGATTAGTTCCGAAGATATAGGGGCGGATATATAATGTAGCGCCTGAGCCGTAAGGCGGAACGTAGTCGATATTAGCGGCTACTACCTTCTCAACAGCGTCAATAAACTTTTCCTTAGGGATTGTAGGCATCTGCAGTCTCTCGGCGGACTGGATAAGTCTCTCGGCGTTTAAGTCGGGGCGGAAAGTTACAACACTGCCGTCCTCGGTAGTATACGCCTTTAAACCCTCGAATACTGTCTGAGCATACTGGAGAACGCCCGCGCACTCGTTAAGCTGAACCGTAGCGTCGTCGGTAATAACGCCGTCGTCCCATTTACCGTCCTTGAAATTTGAAACATAGCGTTTGTCGGTCTGGATATAACCGAAACCAAGATTTGACCAGTCGATATTTTTCATAATCCTTCGACTTCCTTTCTGAATTTTCAAAAAATGATATAATAAATTTTATCACCGTTTATTTGCGCTGTCAAGAAAATAGCCGAACTTTATCACAATAAAGATTTATAATTCCAATTTAGAACAATAACGATTAATGAAGAATATATACTTATCATAGGTGATACTATGAAAAACATACCTAAAATCGTCCTCTCGGGAGGTCCCGGAGGCGGTAAAAGCAAATCGCTTAAAAGGCTTATTGTTGCACTGAAAAAATACGGATATACGGTTTATCCCGTTTTTGAGGCTGCCGAGCAGATTCTTAATAACGGTTTTGACCGAAGCGTATCAGTTTATGAATTTCAGAAAAACATCGCTTTAAACCAAATCGAACAGGAAAAACTGCTTGAGAATTTAATTAACGAAAATGAAAAAGCCGTAATAATCTGCGACCGCGGACTTATGGACGCGCGCGTTTATTTAAACGACGACGATTTTAAAAATTTTAAGAATGAGCTTGGTTTGACCGATATCGACCTTCGCGACAGATATGACGCCGTATTTCATCTCGACAGCACCTCGAACCACGACAGCGTCGAGTATTTGATGGAGGGTATCCGAATTGAGGCTGAGAATGAGGCCCGCGATATAAACGAACGCTCTTTAAGAGCGTGGTGCGGTAATCCGCATTACCGCTTTATCCCCGTTCAGGACAGCTTCGAGGAAAAATTCGCGCTGCTTTTTAAGGAAGTAAAATCCTTCCTCGGTATTCCAAAGCCGCTCGAAATCGAGAGAAAGTTTTTAATCGAATACCCCGACACTGATTTTCTCCTGACTCTCCCCTGCTCAAAATCAGAAATTTTTCAGGCGTACCTTATTAATGATAACGGAAGATTCAGGCTCAGAAAGCGCGGTGAGAACGGTCATTTTATCTATATAAAAACCGAAAAACATAAAATCTCAGAGACAGTTCGCGAGGAAATTGAAACAAGACTTAGTGAGGATGAATACGATTCCCTAATGAACTCGGGCGTAATTACGGGCTCAATATCTAAAGAAAGGTATTGCCTTATGTACGACGGAGTGTATTACGAGATAGATATATTTCCTTTTTGGAAAAAACAAGCCTTCCTCGAGGTTGAGCTTACGGATGAGGACGAAAAAATAAAAATCCCCGAGTTTATAAAGGTCATAAGAGAAGTAACATTCGACCCTAGATATAAAAACAGCAGGCTGTGTAATAATATCCCGAAAGAAGATTTATAAAATAATTTAAGCGAATACGTCTAAATGACTTGACAAAACGCCTCATATTAGATATAATAGACAGGCTGATTAATGCGCCAATAGCTCAGCTGGATAGAGCAACTGCCTTCTAAGCAGTAGGTCAGGGGTTCGAGTCCCTTTTGGCGCGCCATATGGTGGGATTAGCGTAGTTGGTTAACGCGCCAGTTTGTGGCACTGGAGACCACCGGTTCGAATCCGGTATTCCACCCCACTTTATGACTCATTAGCTCAGTTGGCAGAGCACTTGACTTTTAATCAAGGTGTCCGGAGTTCGAATCTCCGATGGGTCACCAAAACAAAAGCAGTCCGAACGGACTGCTTTTTTGTTTTGGTGACATAAAATCCATCGGAGATTCGAACAGCCCGTTAAGAAAACAGTCCGGCGGACTGTTTTTAGGGCGCCGCGTTGATGATGTACTCCGATGGGTCAGCGATAGCCGACTTCGTCAGCTTCGGCTAAATTTGCTACGCAAGCTATAACATAAATACTAAACCCGCCGTTTATTAATTTTTCTGTTTTACCGATGTTTTCCAAAGGCGGATTTGGCTGTCGGGACTCCCGACCGAGATTGAAGCCCTCGCATCAATAAATTAATTAAATCCTTATCAACCCACAACATACATATTGATAATAATAAACTAATATGGTAAAATTATATTGCAACGGTCGAAGTTATTCTTTTAACGCGTAACTTCAAAGCGTAATACACTTTTTCGGGAGAAAAACTCAATGAAAAGACTTTTATCAGTTTTTTTATCCGCAGTTATAGCCGTATCAGCTTCGGCTTTAATCGTTAACGCAAAATCGGTTAAGCTGAAAGCGCCTAAATTAAAATCCGTTACCCCCACCAACAGCAAAGAATTAAAAATCACGTGGTCTAAGGTTTCAGGGGCGAAGGGATATGTTTTATACAGAAAAGACTCGGGCTCCAAGTTTAAAAAAATAACTACAGTAAAAAAGACATCATACGTAAATAAAAAACTGACCAATGACGTAAAATACTATTATAAGGTTAAAGCATACACTACAAAAAACGGCAAAAAAATATACAGCAAATTCTCAAACGCAAAGTCAAAAACCGCGATTTTTTTGTATTCCGCGGAGGATATGTACCAAAAATCCCTTAAGGATATCCTAAATATTATGGGTAATAAGTTTAATGTTAAGATTGGAAGTATCGAATCTTTTTACTACTTCTATAATTACGATAAACTCCCTGGAATGGACTTTTATTTTACGGTAACCTACGGCAACAAAACTCCTGTAAAAGACCTTATCCTAAACGGGCAAATCAAAATCGAAGGTATCCAGGTTAACAACAGCGGACTCGGTTTATGCCGTAATAATAAAATGATAAAAGCTAATTACGATTATAAGAAATGCAGTAAAATCCTCGGGGAAATAAGCTGTGTCCCCTCTTCGGGAGGTATGCTTAGCGGCGCGGTAATTGCCGTCGGTTATAAAATAATCTGCAATGAATATAAAATCATTATTCATTTTGAGCTGACCGATAAAATCCGCAAAATAATAAACGGCCAGTCAGGCAGCATTACTGTTCCCTACAGCACAATGATAAAAGAAAATCCGAAGGTTAAAAGTATAGTTGTTAATAAAAACTACAATTAAGCCACTTAAAAAGGTTTATCCTATAAAACAGCATTCAATATACCCCATACCTGTATTTAATAAACAGGTATGGGGGTTTTTATTATATAATAAAGTTGATATTTTTTTAATTATAATATATAATAATATTAAAGTATAGATATAGTATAATCTTCGTGGTAAAGGGGAAATTATTATGCCAGAATTATGCAGGTTTTATAATATACTCATCAAAATGATTTACTTGGATACCGACAAACACCACAAACCGCACTTCCACGTTTTCTACGCCGAGTATGAAGCCTCGGTAGGCGTTGACGGTGAATTGCTTGCAGGAAGTCTGCCTGTTAAACAGCTTAAACTTGTGCAAGCGTGGGCAGCTATACACGAAGATGAATTATATGCTGCATGGAACAAAGCGGTTCGCGGCGAGAAATTCGACAAAATTGAACCTTTAAGATAGGGGGATAAGTTATGTATATTATTGACGGAATCGCTTACGCGGGCGAGAAGAAAGAGCCTATAAAGGTTGTGGGGATAAAACCGTTGTCAGATTATAAACTATGGGTTAGGTTTAATACAGGAGAAGCAAAAATATACGACTGTAAACCTTTGCTTGAATACCCTTGCTATGTTCCGCTTAAGGACACAGAGCTATTCAAAGAAGTATATATCGACTACGGCGTACCAACTTGGCAGAATGACGAGATCGATATTGCTCCCGAAGAGCTTTACGAAAAAGGAACAGCCGTAAGCTCTATCAAAACAGCCTGAATCAGAAACTTACCCCATACCTGTATTAACAAACAGGTATGGGGGTTTTTATTACGCAGTTATAATTCTATTAAAGAATTATACTTCCTGTTGAATTAATGTCATTAAAACTGTCACAAAACGCGCTTTTTAAAGGTTTCTGTATATAGATACTAAAATACGAAAAAGGGTACAGAACTATGTTGAATAATTCAAAACGCGATTCAATTAAGACAGCTAAGAATAAAGAAATAAATCTGCAATTCAAGCTGCTTTCGGCAATAGGAATAATAATAATCGTTTCGGGACATTGCTACCACGGCGGGATTTCTCTAGCGTACGAATGGTTCTCCGTATACTCATTTAACCTTTCGCTGTTTGTTTTTATTTCGGGATATTTTTATAAACCCGAAAATGAAAGCAATGTTTTTAAATATATACTGAAACGCGCTAAAAGACTTATTATCCCCGCGTATCTATGGAACACGGCATACGGGCTTTTTATACTTTTTATGAAAAATTTCGGCTATACGATAGGCGCCGAGGTAAATCCCTATAATCTTTTTATTATGCCGTTTGTTGACGGAGAAGCGTTCAAGTATAATCTCGGCTCGTGGTTCGTATATCCGCTGTTTTTGGTATGTGTATTCAACATTTTATTCAGGAAGCTCGCGGGGTTATTAAGAATAAAAAACGAGTATGTATTTATGATCATCTACCTCGCGGTAGGTATGCTCGGAATCCAACTCGCTATTGACGGACACAATACTGGTATTATGCGGCTTTTAACGAGGTCGATGCTGTTTCTCCCCTGCTTCCAGCTGGGACGGCTATATAACGCCCGATTGGAAAAGAAAGACAGATTAAACAGCGCTTTATATTTCGCGATTTTATTCGCGGTCCAGCTGTTACTGCTCACGTTCTGCGATAATCTCGAATTCACTCCCTCGTCAATGACAAACTTTAAAAACGGAGTAATAATCCCCTACATAACATCCGTTACGGGAATCGCTTTCTGGCTAAGGATCTCAAAACTCCTGACGCCCGTAATAAGCAACTGGAAACTCATAAGGCTAATATCGGACAACACCTACAGCATTATGATACATCAGATGCTCGGTTATATGAGCGTAAAATGGCTGTTTTACTTACTGAGCGTATTCACGCCGTGGTTTACGGATTTCAACGCTTTTAATATGAGGACGAATATTTGGTATTATTATCTGCCGAAAGGAATTGAACAGTTCGGCTTACTGTATTTAGCGGCGGGAATTTTACTGCCTGTCGGCATAAAAAAGATTTGTGATTTGTTTTATAATACAGGGCTTAAAACAAAACAGCTTATTACAAAACGATTATGAATAATAATACCCCATTCCGCGTATAATAAACCAAAATACTTTTTAACACGGAGTTGGGGTTATGGCAATTCAAATCAACTGGGAAAAGATAAAGCTATACGTTATTTCAATCGCGGTACCGCTCGGGTTGGGAGCCGTCGTCGGATTCATTATCTCGGGAGCTATGGACTACGAAACGCTTAAACAGCCGCCGCTTTCGCCGCCGTCGTTTTTATTCCCGATAGTATGGACAATACTTTACGCGCTTATGGGAATATCGTTCGGAATGCTTAAGGATAAAAATTCAGCGGATACTAACGTAAGCTGGGTATACTATGTTCAGCTGTTTGTTAATCTTTTATGGCCGATCATTTTCTTCAGCTTAAAATGGAGATTGCTCGCGTTTATATGGATAGTAGTTCTCGATATACTCGTAGCGGTAATGACGGTCAGATTTTACCGCAAGGACAGTACCGCGGGACTGTTGCAGATACCGTATTTGATCTGGGTATTGTTCGCGAGCTACCTTAATTTAGGCGTGTATCTGTTAAACGGTTAATGGAATTTCCACTTACCACTTTTCACTTACTATAAAACGGCAGGATTCACCTGCCGTTTTTTAGTTCTTCTCTTTTATATTTACATTAAAATCCTTATCGACTTTCGCGGTATACTTATATTCTTCGTCACCCGCGATCGGGGAGTTTGAGTAAACCGTTACCTCAGTTTCGCCCTCTTTAAGCCCTTTAAACTTAAACACCGCGTCATACCCCGCGCCGTCGAGTTCTTCGTGGTTAGGCTTACTGTATTCACGTTCGAAAGTATAGGAAAGGACTTCGGGGTTCTTTATCTTAACGCTGTACTCGGGACCTCCCCCGTCAAATGAATGGAAACTAAGCACAGCCTCCTTTTTACCGTCAGCTTTAGGCTCGTCGTTACATCCCGATGAAAAAGTTACAAGAATGACCGCCGCGATAAGCGTAAAAACGATAAGCGCTCGTTTCATCATAATTCTCACCTCTTATCAGGGGATAGCGTATTCCTTATCCTTCTCTAGCGGCAAGCCCTGCTCGTTCTCGCCAGGGTACTGAGTTTTTCCGTCGCTGAATATTACGTAGGAATTCTCCCACTCGTACTTGCATTTGTATTCGTATTTATCCGAGCCGAGCTTCTTCATTTTATTGCCAGGCCATTCCGCTTCCTGAGCGCCGTCGCCGTAAACATACGCGTATATAGTATCTCCCCAGCCCGAGGGCTTTTTAAGGGTAAATTTATCGCCCGCTGCTAAATTACGGTTAGAGCTTGCGCCCAATCCCGAAGTATTCTTGAAATAATACTTCATATACGAGCTTTTGCCCGCGCTGCTCTTACCTTTTAACGTAAGCGTAATTACGCCGTCAACAGCGTCCTTTCCATTAAGGATGATTTTATCGCCGTTTTTATAATCCTTAGCTTTTTTATCGTTTACGCTGTATGTAGCGCTCGCGGTGTTTTTAGCTTCCAGCTTTACGCTGAGGGTCTTTTTATCGTAAGTAAACTTAGTCTTATCTGAAACCTTTACCGACGCCACGGGAGCGTACTCCTTATAGCCCTCGTTATAAAGCACTACAACGGTGTATTCGGGGATCTCCTTATCGGAAGTGAGCTTACCGTCCTTTACCGTATACTCGGTTTTACCGTCGACACGGTCAACATAAGTACCGTCGGCTAAGTCTGTCTCAAAATCAACCTTAAGGTCTTTATTAGTATTGATTATAACTGCGCCCTTTTTGCCTCGGCAAATCTGAAGCGCGGAGGTATCGTCGTCGGGATTGATAAGGTTCTCTCCCTCACCCGTCATAGCGTTTCTGAAGAAGTTTAGAGCTACTACTCTCTTGTCCTTGTAGAACATATCTCCGCTCGCGCCGATGCGGTTCATATCTCCCCACTGATCGTCGATAGAGCTTCCTAACGGACGGTCAAAGAACAGCGGAGTTCCCTTCGCTTTAGCGGCTATAACCGCCCAGCCTGTCAGCACGTCCTCGTCGCCCATAGCCTGCCAGTTTCCGTCGTTGATATAGTTATCGTGGGATTCCACCCAGGTAACGCAGTTTTCCTTAGGACCGACTCTTAAATCGGAAAGCAGCTCCGAATCAAGGTTGTTAGTCATAACAGCGTTTCTCAGCGTTCCGCCGAAGGAGCTTGCGGTACAAGCGCCCATCTTCTTGATATAGTCCTCGATACGATCTCCGCCGCCCTGAAGCACTTCGCCGTAATTAAATATATTCTTGGCGTTATGGATTTCGGTCGTCACCCTGTCCCAGAAATTATTTTTCTTGCTTTTAGGGTCCTTAGGGTCGTCCGAAAGTCCGATATGCTTAGCCGCGTCATAACGGAAGCCGTCGGCTCCGCAGTCGATACAATCGTTTAAGAATTTTATAATATAATCCTGATACTTTTTATTCTCGGTATTGATATCGGGAAGCCCGCCCATTTTATAGGTAGTACATTGGAGTCGGTTGCTGTAATCGGAAATATCCATACTGTTGTTTTGGTGGAAAAGATTATCTATTCCGCCGACAGCGTCGAGTAACTTTTTATTAATAGAACCCGTAGTCGGAGTAGTATGGTTGGCGACCACGTCAACAATAACCTTTATGCCGAGCTTATCGGCTTTTTTGCACATAGACTTAAACTCGTCGCGCGTGCCGAGCTGGTAATTGCCGATAGTATAGTCGGTAGGCTGGTAATGATAATACCATTTTCCGTAGCCATCGCTGTAAATACTCATACCGCCGTTCTCACCCTCAAGACATTCGTTCACGGGCGAGGTCTGGATAGTGCTGTAGCCAGCCGCCGCGATATCCTCTAGCGAATTCTCGATTGTTTTAAAGTCCCAGCAGAAACAGTGAAGTATAGTGCCGTCCTTTATCTTCTCGGTAAGGTTATAATCCGTACCGCCTGACTCGGATTTTTCGGAGCCGCCGCAGGATGAAAGCGATATTGCGGAAGCGGTCAATAAAACCGCGCAAAGTATAATGGATGTGAGTTTTTTTAACATAAACATCCCTCCTCATTAAGATTAATTGAATTATATCATTTTTAATAATTAAAGTCTACAAAAAACAATTATTCAATTAGTACAAAATTTAGCCTTAAATATATACATATTTAACTATAGATTTTTATAGATTAATATGTTACAATAAAATAGATTAAAGGAGGTTCCTAAAATGAAAAGAACATTAGCAATTTTTATTGCCGTTATTATGCTTATCGGCTGTATCTCAACAGGAGCTGTAAGCGCGGCGTCAAATCCGACTTTCAAAGTAAACGGAACTGCTTATACCGCTAAGGCGGGAGCTGTTGTCACCTATACGGTTAATATGACTACCCCCGAGAAAATCGAAAACGGTCAGTTTATTATTTATTATCCGTCAAGCGTTTTCACCGTTGCAGAGGTTAATTTCGACAAGGATTTCCTCGGCAGTCCCATAGTTAACTATTCCGAAGGAGTTTCGGGCGAAATCGATTTTAACTTCTCTAATTACGAGGGCTTTGACTTTACTAAGAAGCATAAGCTCGTTGAGGTTAAGTTCACCGTTACAGGTTCAGGCAGCGGCGATATCAGCGTAAGCGATAAAGCGGGCGAAGTTGTAGTATGCAACCTTAACGACGAGGAAATCACCGATAAGATTAAACTCGAAGAAACTGTATCGGGCGCTTCTAAAGTATCGAACAAAAAGGCTAACACATTAACTGTTAAAGCTGCTAAAAAGGCAGTTAAAGCCGCTAAGCTCAAGAAAAAGAACCAGACAATAAAGAAAGCGTTCACCGTATCCAAGCCTAAAGGCGCCGTAAGCGTAACTAAGGTTAAGAAGGGTACTACTTCCAATATATACAAGAAAGTTACCGTTAAGAAGAACGGCAGCATTACTATTAAAAAAGGTAAATACGCTAAGAAAACCTATAAGGTAGTAATTAAAGTAACAGCTAAGGGCAATACTGATTATAAGTCCAAGTCAGTTACAAAGACAGTTAAGATTACTGTTAAATAAGATTAAAGTTTAATAAGAAATATTAAATGGCAGGCTTTTCAGCCTGCCATTTACTTATCACTTTCCACTTATCAATTATCACTTACCACTTATCACATGCCGCTTGCCGCTACACAACCCTGATTTTGCATTTCAGCTTCTTACCGTTCTTTTCAGCGGTAATAGTACAGCTTCCTTTTTTCTTAGCCTTTACCCTGCCGCTTGAGCTTACCTTAGCTATTTTTTTATTTGAGCTTTTATATACAGTCTTACCGCTTCCGTAGTAAACCTTCAGTTTAAAGGAGCTTTTTTTGTTTAACTGCTTTGAGCTGTATTTTAAATACGGAAGCACCGTCATTTTATTCTTTGAATAGAACTTAGCCGTTTTACAGCGGTAGTATTTTGTCATATTAGCGTTAGACCTAGTCGCGTATACCGTAGAACCCTGACAGGTTACTCCGATATTATTCGTGCCGATAAAATCGGGCAGAGTATATATCCGCTTAAAATTCCCCGTATCTGGGTTATATCGTATAATCTTACGCTTAGTATTATAATAAATGTATTTACCGTACTCAAACAGCTTACAGCAGGATTTATTGAACCTACCGCCCGAGCTGTTACGCCAGGAGTCGTAAATCACCTTTACTACCTTCTTCGAGGAGCCTCTCTTTATCAGAGCCGAATAATACTTACCCTTGTAATTATTATTCATATAATAGTAAGCGCCGTTTTTATAAACTATCCGGGAGGTTATCTTCTTAAAAAACGCTCCGTTGTATTTCGAGGAATTGCATACATACTGCGAACTATAGGTAATATCGTTCTTATAGCCCGTATGGATATCGGAATCCTGAGCGCGCATACCCGCGTCAGTCAAAAGGAAAAAATTATGCCTTACATAACCCGATACGTCGGGAGTAGGGTCGTCGGCGGTAACGTCAACGTGATACCAGTACCCGTTTAGCTTTACAAGGTTCCAGCAATGGCTCTTAGCCTCGTTATTAAGCGTTTTACTGTCCACACCTACCAGCGACAGAAGGTGGCTGTAGGCTCTTGAATAACCCTCGCAAAGTCCCTTATGCGCCACAATAACATTATAAGCTGTATAGGATTTTAAGCCCTTGCTGTAATAACGGCAGTTAACGGCTATTCGGTCGTGAATTATAAGCGCCTTTTTAAAATCGGACCACGACGGGTTGATTCCGTCAACCAGCTTTTCGGAAGCCTTATTAAACTCCTTTATATATGACGGGATTTTACTCTTTTTAAATATATACTGAGGTTTAAGAATAGCTATCTCGTCCGTCAGACGGTCGTAATCATAAGGAATAAATGCGGAATCCACATAGAAAATATCGGGATTATCGAACATTACCGAACGGAAAACATATATTATATCATCCTGCGGAATATGAAAATCCGAAACATCGATTTGGGATTTGCGCTCCCTTAAACCCTCCGTGATATAATCCTCAAGCTCGCTGTAGTATTCTTTAACATCGGGAATAAACGGGTGTATCGTACCCTTTTCCTCCTCGGAAAACGCCGTAAAAGGCAGGGAGGTTAAGAGAATTACAGCCGATAGTATTGAACAAATCAAGTATTTTAATAATCTCATAGAATCACCTTGAGTAGTATTATAACTTATATTTAAAAAATTTACAATTAAAAGAATGTGAAATTTTTTTGAATTTTTCTTGACAAACGTAAAACGCCGTGTTATAATACCTATAAATTCAGTAGGATTACTAAGTTTTGAGGTGATTGTTATGAAAATCATTAAAATATTTGAACGATGTTGATATAATTCTAATATCGCATTATAAAATACTCATTATAAAATTTTTTTAAAATTATTAAGGAGATAAGACTTATGAAAATATCAGAAAGAATTACAGATTTAATCGGAAACACACCCTTGCTCGAACTTAAAAACCACGAAGCCGCGAATAATCTTGAGGCTAAGGTTATAGGAAAGCTCGAATACTTTAACCCTGCCGGAAGCGTTAAGGACAGAATCGCTAAGGCGATGATCGACGAAGCCGAGGCTCAGGGACTTATAAAGGAAAACGCCGTTATTATCGAGCCTACAAGCGGCAATACAGGTATAGGCTTAGCGTCAGTAGCGGCGTCAAGAGGCTACAGGATTATTTTAACAATGCCCGAGACCATGAGCATTGAGCGCAGAAACCTCTTAAAAGCATACGGAGCCGAGCTTGTACTTACCGAAGGCGCTAAGGGTATGAAGGGCGCTATCGCTAAGGCTGACGAGCTTGCTAAGGAAATCCCGAACAGCTTTATTCCCAGCCAGTTCACCAACCTCGCCAATCCTAAGGCTCATATCGCCTCTACAGGTCCCGAAATCTGGGAGGATACCGACGGCAAGGTTGATATTTTCGTAGCGGGAGTCGGCACAGGCGGAACAGTTTCGGGCGTCGGCGAGTATCTTAAGAGCAAGAATCCCGACATCAAGGTAGTAGCGGTTGAGCCCGCTACCTCCCCCGTTCTCTCAAAAGGCACCCCGGGTCCTCATAAAATCCAGGGTATCGGCGCGGGATTTGTACCCGACACTCTCAATACCGAAATCTACGATGAAATCATTGCCGTAGAAAATGAGGAAGCCTTTAAAACAGGCAGAAGCCTCGCTAAAAACGAGGGACTTCTCGTAGGCATTTCCTCGGGAGCGGCTGTATTCGCGGCGACAGAGCTTGCGAAACGTCCCGAAAACAAGGGTAAAATCATAGTAGCCCTCCTCCCCGATACAGGCGAACGCTACCTTTCGACACCGATGTTTTCCGAATGATAAATTCTATATTATAAAACATTAAAGCACTCAGCGCTTAACCTGCTGAGTGCTTACTTATTACCTATTACTTATTACCTATTACCTTTAAATAACATAATCATTCGCGTAGCTTTCGCGTTCCTTATCTATAATATCCTGGAGAGTGATACCATCGAGGTACTCGGTAATAACCTTCTTTAATCCCTGCCATACAAAGAGCGTCGAACACTCATCGCGGCGGTCACATACGATATTATTATCGTCCTCGATACACGAAAGCGGAGATAAGCTCCCCTCGGTAAGGCGTATAACCTCGCCCACCGTACATTTATCGGGCGAAACCGCGAGCTTGTAACCGCCCTGAAAGCCTCGGTTAGTCCTGAGGATATTCGACTTGTTTAAAACAGGTACAATCTGCTCCAGGTATTTTTTAGAGATATTCTGGCGTTTAGCGATATCCTTAAGAGCGACATAACCGTTTTCCTGATGCTCAGCTAAATCGACCAGCATTCTCAGCGCGTATCTTCCCTTTGTCGAGATTTTCATTTTATCATCCCCAAGATTCTTAATCTGAGAATAATATACCACAAAATTACTAGGTTTTCAAGATTTTTGTTGCGTTATTTTAAAAAGTCTAGTATAATGATAGGGAAAGAACGGTGATATGATGAAAAACACGGATAAAAATGTTGAGCTTATACTCGACAGCTACGAAAAATACGACCTCACAAAACGTATCGGCGAGGATCATATAGTTAGCAGGGACAGTCTTATTCTGCTCGTAAAGGAACTAAGGAAGCTCCTGTTCCCGGGATATTTCGATAACAAAAAGATAAAAAAGGAATATGTAAAATTCTATATC
>CAJOHT010000005.1:16464-20144 GCA_905234305.1 uncultured Ruminococcus sp.
AGCAGGTCGAACGCGCGCTGAACAACGAAAAATCCGACAAGGATAATTCAGCTAAAGCCGAGGAAATTGTCGGTAAATTTATAGAAAGAATACCCGTTATACGCGATTATCTCTATACGGATATCCAGGCGGCTTTTGACGGCGATCCCGCGGCTTACAGCACCGAGGAGATAATCTTCTGTTACCCCGGGGTATTCGCTATCAGCGTTTACCGTATAGCGCACGAGCTTTGGCTTTTAGGCGTGCCGATGATACCGAGGATCATATCCGAATACGCTCACAACCTCACGGGTATCGATATCCACCCTGGGGCTACGATCGGCAAATACTTCTTCATAGACCACGGCACAGGCATCGTTATCGGCGAAACAACCGTTATCGGCAACCACGTCAAGATTTATCAGGGCGTAACTCTCGGCGGTCTTTCTACACGAAAAGGCCAGCAGCTTAAGGGAATTAAGCGTCATCCGACTATCGGCGACAACGTTACGATTTACTCCAACACAAGTATACTCGGCGGCGAGACGATTATCGGCAACGACGTAGTGATCGGCGGCAACGCCTTTATAATAAAATCTATTCCCGAGGGTATGAAGGTAAACATCCGCAATCCCCAGCTTGAGTACAGCGTAGATAAAAAATACGCCGACGGATTTTTAGATTATAATATATGATTAATCTCTTATTACTAAAGGGCTGACTCGTTTTGAGCCAGCCCTTCTTTCAGCTTTATAATACTTTTTTAAGGAAATCCTGAGTTCTCTCGTTCTGAGGATTATCGAACAGCTCCTTGGGAGAGCCTTCCTCCATAATAACTCCGTCTGCCATAAACAGTACACGGTCGGAAACCTCCCGCGCAAATCCCATCTCGTGAGTAACAACAACCATTGTCATACCCTCGGCGGCAAGCTCCTTCATAACGTCAAGAACCTCGCCTACCATTTCGGGGTCGAGCGCCGAGGTCGGCTCGTCAAAAAGCATAATGTCGGGATTCATAGCGAGCGCTCTCGCGATAGCGACACGCTGCTGCTGTCCGCCCGAAAGCTCGCCCGGATAAGCCTCAGCCTTTTCGGAAAGACCTACGCGCTCCAGAAGCTGCATAGCTTTCTTATCCGCTTCCACGGGTTTCATCTTTTTAAGCTCAACGGGAGCCATCATAATATTCTTTTTAACGGTCATATTCGGGAAAAGATTGAACTGCTGGAATACCATTCCGATATTCTCTCTTACCTTATTGATATCTACCTTTTTGTCGGTTATATCGAATCCGTCAATAATTATTTCGCCCGAAGTAGCGTCCTCGAGTTTATTAAGGCAGCGCAGGAATGTACTTTTACCCGAACCAGAGGGTCCGATTACGCAGACAACCTCTCCCTCGGTAATAACGGTGCTGATACCCGTTAATACTTCGTTTTTATCGAAATACTTATGCAGATTTGTTACTCTGATTTTTTCTTTTCTGTTATCACTTGCCACTTTTCTTCTCCTCATATTTAAGTTTCTTTTCGATATAATTAGAGATTATCATAAGTATCGAAATAATTATAAGATAGAACAGCGCTACGAATATATATGTTGAGAAAAACTCGTAACTCTTGCCGACGTATGTCTTAGCTTTGTTTACGATTTCCGCGAGTCCGATAACCGAGAGGATCGAAGTATCCTTAACAGAGATAATAAACTGGTTTACGAGCGAGGGAATCGAAATTTTAAACGCCTGAGGAAGAACTACCTTAAGCATAGTCTTGCCCTTTGAAAGTCCGAGCGAACGAGCCGCCTCGCTCTGTCCCTTAGGAACCGCGAGAATACCGCCGCGGAAAATCTCGGCAAGATACGCTCCCGCGTTAATCGAAAGCGTAATTACGCCCGCCGTAAAAGCGTCAAGCCTGAAGCTCGGAGCAAACATCTGAATGACCTGCGGGAAACCAAAGAATACGATAAACGCCTGAACAAGCATAGGCGTACCGCGGATAACCCATATATACGCGCCCGCGATTGCCCTGAATACAATTTTATTCGACATTTTCATCAGACACATTATAAGTCCGATTACAATACCGATAGCTATAGCGAGAAGCGATACTCCGATCGTCAGCCAAAGACCTTCGAGCAACAGCGGAGTGGCTTCCTCCAAAACTCTTCCAAAATTCATACACTACATCTGCCTTTTAAATTAGTTCAATATAAAGTAAAAATCAGCACGGTAATCCCCTATTGTTTTACCGTGCTGAATCAAAATTATAATTTTATATTTTTAGCTCGGGTAATTAATAACCGTATTTCTTAAGAATCTCGTCGTATTCGCCTGACTTCTTAATATTCTTAAGACCCGCGTCAAACTTCTTAAGAAGCTCAGAGTTGCTGCCCTTCTTAACAGCGAAGCCGTAGCCCTTAACGTTTAAGGGCTTTGTGAGTATCTTGAGCTTAACGTTCTCGCTCTCGATAGCCCAGCCGATTACGGAGAAGTCCTCGATGCACGCGTCGGCGGAACCTGTTACAACCGCCTGATACATTGTATCGGAGCCCTCAAAATATGTAATCTCAAAGCCGTACTTTTTCTTAATAGACTCAGCGTACTCGCCGCTTACTGTCGAAGTTTTGCAGGCAACCTTCTTACCCTTTAAGTCCTTGAATGTCTCAACCTTTGAGCCCGGCTTAGCAACAAGAACCTGACCGTCCTCAAAATACGCTTGTGAGAAATCGAAAGTCTTCTTTCTCTCGTCGGTAATCGTCATACCCGCGATCATAGCGTCTGCCTGACCCGACTGAACAGCGCCCATGGAAGCGTCGAAGCCTTCGTTATGCATCTCATACTCAAAACCCTGATCCTTAGCGACGGCAGCCATAATATCCATATCAACGCCGATGTACTTATCAGTCTTCTTATCGAGGAACTCGAAAGGAGCGAAAGCGTTGTCGGAATAAATCACATACTTCTTGCCAGCGTCGGCAGTATTACCCGAATCCTTGTTACCTGAACAACCAGGGAGCAGCGCAACACTTACGAGCATAGCTACAGCTAAGATTATTGCCAATAATTTTTTCATTTTTTATCCTCCTGTTTCTTTTTTTAGCGGAAATGATACCGCAAAAATTCACAAATTAATTATATAGTCTTTATAAACTTTTGTCAATAAAAAATAAAATACAGATTTGTAACAACAAACTTAGTTCACCTGTAAATCCTGAGCCTGCCGAAGGACTTGAGGATAAAGATTCTTCGACTAAATTGCTTTGCAATTTTGCCTGCGGCACCGCTCAGAATGACAGCGTTTTTTACTTAACGACATTGCTTTAGCAAGGGGGGCTGGTTTTTTAATACCCGCCATTGGGCACAAAATCAGGGCAGACTTTAAAAAATGCCTGCCCTGTTCATTATGCTATTTAACTTTTATCTTAATCGTTTTTACGATTTTTTTGGAATGGTAATTATCATTACCGTTTACGTTAACGGTGATTTTGACTTTAACGGTCTTACCCTTTTTCAATCCTTTTATTACGGTGATTTTACCGTTTTTTACTTTGACTTTTTTATTATTAGTTTTATAAGTCACCTTACCCTGAGCGTTTTTAACAGTTACTGCTTTCTTAACAGTAGTCTTTTTCTTAGCTTTGGCGGTTATTTTTTTCTTTGCGGTGACAGTTACGGGATTTGACGCTTTTGAGATTTTAAAGGTTTT
>CAJOHT010000005.1:20193-30637 GCA_905234305.1 uncultured Ruminococcus sp.
GAAAGCGCCGTTATTAAACACAAATATATTTTTTTGCTCTAAGAATTTGCCTGTGTATGTCATATCTTCGATACCGCTGACATACCAATTGCTTATGTCTATTTTATTCTGAGTATCCGAAGGATTGGTAGGAGTTACCGTCGGCTTGTCGGTTTCTGCAGGATTATCCGATACGGATGGCTTTTCGTGCCAATGGGCATACAGAGTTGTGTCCTTATCGAAGAACTTTGAGGAGTACACTCTTGAACCTCCTTCACGCGAGGAATACCATCCGTCAAAAATGTAACCGTTGCGGCTTGCCGTAGGGAAGCTGTCCAGAGCATGTCCTTTTTCGATTTTAAACGTCGAAGGTTGAACCGAACCGCCGTTAGCGTCAAAGTTGACATATACATATACGGTATTGCTTGTCCAATGGGCGTACAAAGTAGTGTCCTTATAAAACTTTGTTAAAGGATAGACCCTCTCTCCCCCGCTCAACGCAGTAAACCATCCGTCGAAAGTATAGCCCGTACGGGTCGGGGTCGGGAAATTATCCAACGAGCTTCCTGTTTCTATCGTAAATGATGAAGGCTCAACGGAGCCGCTGCCAGCGTTAAACTTAACGGTAACAAACTCGGAGATTATTGTCCAATGAGCATACAGGGTTATGTCCTGGTAATAAGCCTCAAAATTGTACATTTGCTTACCGCCTTCAGGGGCAGTAAACCATCCGTCAAAGGTATAGCCGTCGCGTGTAGGCTCAGGCAGAGCGGTTAATAATGTCTTTCCTCTTTCTACCTTGTATGACGAAACAGAAACATTGCCTTTGTTAGCGTTAAAGCTGACGGTAACGATTTCCGAAACTCCTGCCGATAAAACAGTTTTATCAGCGGCAAAAGCATTCATACCCATCGGCAGCATAAATACGGTAATAAGCAAGAATAACGCGATGAACCTTTTCATAAGTATCCTCCTGACTCAAAGAATTGTATTTTTTATAATGATTTCCGAATGCATAATAACCTATAATTATCTATAATTATACAACATTATCGCTATTCTTACAAATAGAAATTTAACGTCTGTTTTTGTGCAATTCCAACAAAGGCGGATAATAATTTTTATTAATTAAGTAACCACTGATGCCGACGCTTCACAGCGCGAATACACTTATGAGCCTAGGAAAACTGAATTTATGTGATAGTATATTTACATATACAGAATTCTAATGTATAATTGAAATCAGAAAAGTTTAAGTAAGGCGGATTATGGGGACTGGGCTTTGCCGCGGATTTTATCGGGGCTGTTTACCTTTTTATCGGCGGCGAGTTCGGTTATTCGTACATAAACTCTGGAAATCCCGCGGGAACCTTTATCTATAATATTTTTGACGGTATGAATTCGGTAAATAATCACTCAACCGAATCAACTCCGTATACTATCGGATTCTTAATAAGCGGGATTTTTATTTCAGCCGTTTTCGTATTTCTGTTTGACTTTTTTATCGCGTTTAGGAAAAGCGGTTTAACGCGAAAACAAAAGCTCCTCTCCTCTCTCGCGTATGCGGTCTTTACCGCGCCGTATACCTTCCTCCTTCCCTACGATCTTTTTTATCATTAACATACGCGAAAAAGGCTGACTCAAAAGGTCAGCCTCAACTAAATTCGCCGCGCGGGTTAAATTTGGCTTATCGGATAAAATTCTTATAGTATAAAACAAGTATCATTATAATATAAAAGTGTTGATACTTTGTTGACCTTACTGTTGACCTCTTGGCTTTTTCAGTAAAACAACATAAAAAGAAAACTACCGATTTCCTCAGTAGAAATCGGTAGTTTCCTTTGGTCCGATGACTGGAGTCGAACCAGCGGCGTTGTTGCTATTTTATAAAACTTAGTCCTCGCTTGTTGCGGCGTGTTCAGAACTTTTCCCTTCTTCTGCGCTCCTTCGCTAAAAATGCTCCCCCGGAGCATTTTTTCCGACTTCGTCGGTCGCTCGGCTTCAAGAGCCCGCTTAAGCCGATGCTAATCTTTCAGATAAAGAAAACGGACAGTCAGATGACTGTCCGTTTTCTTGGTCCGAGTGACTGGAGTCGAACCAGCGGCCTCTTGAACCCCATTCAAGCGCGCTACCAAACTGCGCCACACCCGGATAACTTTATTCAACCTCTGTATTATACAACAAAATCAAATAAAGTGCAAGAGTTTTTTGATTTATTTTTTCATTTTTACAAAATTGTTTTATATCAGACTTGCTCAAGCGCCTTTTTAAGAATCCTCAAATTCTTATCCATTACCAAGATGTATGTGACATTATTCTTAATATCGTCGCTTGTTTTTGACTGCATTGAATCGAGCGTTAAAATCCTCTGGTTTTTAGCTTTTGTAGCACTGCGTATAGTTTCCGCTACAGAACCGTCGGAGGTTTCTATTTTCAGAATAGACTTCAGCTTATACTCGTCAACCTTCCCCGCTAAAAACGCTATAGTTTTAAAACTAGCCTCGGTCTCAGCGGAACATCCCGAAAATGCCGCGTAATAGCTTAGCCCGTAATCCTCCGCCAAATACAGAAACGGAAAACGGTCTCCGAAAACCATAGTTTTATTCTTTGAGCCGTCAACAGCATTCTTATAACTTTTATCAAGCGCCTCGAGCTTATTAATATACGCTTTTCCGTCAGCTTCAAATTCCGCCTTATCCTTAGGACATAGCGTTTTCAGTTTTTCGGTAATCGCCGAGCAGAATTTTTCGGCATTCCTTAACGACAACCAAACGTGTTCATCGGTTTCGGGAGCGTCGTCACTCTCCGCTTCCATCCCCTCAACTTTCTTTTCATCCTTAGCCGAGGAACCGAGAATATCGAGAAGGTTAATTACCACCATATCCTTATTAACCTTTTCTTTCAGCGCGTCAGTCACCCAGTTATCGGACTCGCCGCCAACATAGATAAACATATCGCAGGCAGAAATCTTTATTATATCCTCAGCGGAAGGTTGGAAGCTGTGGATATCAACTCCGTTATCAATAAGAAGCGATAAATCAATATCGCTGCAGCCGCCCGTTATCTCCCTTACCCAATCGTAAATCGGGAAAATAGTAGTAACAACACTGAGCTTACCCGCCGTATTGTTTTTACTCGGCTTACAGCCTGTAAAAAGCGGGATTATCATAATAAAACATAAAACTAAAGCAAGAGCTTTTTTCAAAACCGTATCCCCCTATTTTTCAAGACATTCCTTACAAATACCGTACAATACTGTTCTTTCCTTATCAATTACAAAGCTCTCTTTTTTTGAAACACTTTCCACGAGAGAATCAGCGGTATTCATTCCCATATGATAAGTTTTTCCGCATTTTTTACAGCTTAAATGCAGGCATTCGTGGCATTTTTCGCTGTCGGCATACTGGTAAACAGCTTCACGCGATTTAGTTTCGGCAACGCGCCTGAGCTTACCCTCAAGCTCCATATCGGCAAGGTTCCTGTATACGGCGCTCTTGCTTATTTTATCAGACAATGCCTCGGCTATCTGATTAGCCGACATACTCTCGTCGGTATGCAAAGACAGATATTCAATCAGGATCCTACGCTGTTTTGTCATATATTTAGGCATAATAAACCACCTCAATTTGCGACTGATTCGCAAATCAGTATATCATCATTGCGACAGCCTGTCAAGAACATTTCCTAAAAAGAAAAGACGGGAAGAAAACTTCCCGACTTAGTCATCTTATTCTTTTGTATCTTGCTCTGCCGAAGGCTAAAATCAGGGTAAACACATTCGGCAAGAAGAAAAAACCAATCATATAACCTATGCCTTTTCCGAACGAACGCGCCAGCTTGATGATTTCAAGCATTCTTGTCGCTACGGTAATACATATACCGATTATCGAGCAGCCCGCGGCTAAAAAAGACATTCCGTCTATTTTCGCGAAAATTCCCGACAAAGCGCCGAAAATCACAACAGCAAATATCAGAGTATAGCTTAAATCTATAATCTTAAAAAACACAAAAATATTATAGATCGGGATTAGAGCTTTCCAGCCCTTTTCCCCTGCTTTTTCAAAGATTTTCCATCCCGCAACAACAAGCAGAATATAATAAATCACAGCCGCTATTTCATAGTAAACAGCATAAGTTCCCAAAAGCCTTATAATCTCATACGCAGTCATAATAATCTCCGCAAATAAATCTTATAAAAAATTCACTCTCGATTTTTATAATCCTACAATACAGTTATATCAAAAAAGCGTGGTATTTGCAAGTATTATTTCAGATTATTCTTATTAATATTTTCTTTTATTATTCCGTCAACAACCTCAAACAGCTTTTCGGAGCCAAGCGCCGTTTTATTTTGGCGTTTATATACCTGAGCCGCGGTGACATTATGCTCTTTCCAGTCGTTACCGTTATTGGAATTATTAAGCATAATCGGCTGTAAATTGTCCATCGCGTGGGCAAATTTAGATTCCGCGGTTTCATACTCCTCAAATTCATCAAAAAGAGAAATCATTTCCTCTTTTTGGTCATCGGGAAGCAGGGAAAAAATCCGCTCCTTTGCCCTATCCTCTCTCCGCTTCTGAGTTTCAATACTCTTTTCGTCATAGGCGTAGGTATCGCCCGCGTCGATTTCCACTATATCGTGTATCAAACACATAAGCATTACCTTAGCGATATCAACTTCCTCGTTAGAATACTCCCGCAGCAGATACGCCATAATCGCCATATGCCACGAATGCTCGGCGTCGTTTTCATTTCTGCCGTTTAAGGAAAGATGAGTCTGCCTGAATATATTCTTTTCCTTATCGATCTCAAGCGAAAACTCAAGCTGTTTTTTCAGACGCTCGTCCATATCGATCACCAACCGTTGTATCCTTGATTCTTTATAAGCAGAGGATAATCCTTATAACAAAAGTTTTTATCGATCGTCCCCACTCCCGAAATGCTGTTACCGTCAATATAGTTGGTCGAGCCGCCGTACTGCCAGATTCCGAGAGTTTTTCCGTTATAGGTACATTCTTCATTCCATTGCGCCAGCCAGATATCGTAATTATCGAGAAGCGAGCTGTCGTTAAGCTTACCCGTCAGCCAGCTTTTGCTCGCGTACAATATCGGATAATACCCCGCGTCCTTAACACCCTTAAGATAAGTTTTACAGATTTTCACCAGAGTTTTATTCGAAGGCATTCCGTTCTGTTTTTTATATCCGTCGGCGTCCTCCATATCGAAAGCGACAGGAAGCGTCGGCTTTTTGCCCTTAAGAAGCCTGAGCGTATGCTGAACCTCGCTCTCGGCTTCCTTAACAGTAAGCGCATAGGAATAGAGATACACTCCCCAAGGCATTCCCGCCTCTTCGCATTTTTTTACGTTGTTTTCAAACTGTTTATCGTCCTGAGAGACATAATCGTCGCCGTAACCGCAGCGTATCATAACAAAATCATAACCCGCTTCTTTTATTTTATTGATATCCACGTCGCCGTTATGCTTAGAAATATCCACGCCTTTCTTAGCGGTAAGAGGGATATACATTTTAGCTATGATTTTCTGGATATGAGTAGCGTCATGAATATTAACGTCATTATTATAATCGGCGTCGGCTTTCTCTATCGCGGATTTATCGAGGACTGTCAACATTGAAATATGTTTTTGAATCAACGTAGCATCAAGAATATTAACCTCGCCGTCAAAGTTGACATCGCCTATCATATATATATCCTCGAGTCCCGCCGCGAATGAATTAAGAGGAAATAACAAAACGGCAACTGCCGCGCATAAAACGGCAGCAACTGACTTAAATATCCTGTTCTTCAAACTATGCACCTTCCTTACAATTAAAATATATCATACTTATTCCGTAAAACACAATGCTTTTTGACTGATGTCGAGCGTAAAATCCGCCCGTTAAACAAACGAGCGGATACTTTTAACTATGTAATAAAAACTATTTCAATTCGCTTAAACGTGATGCGCAGCCGTCAAACGAAACGTTGTTTTTATCAACATAAGTTGCGTAGCTGAAGCCGTTTGAGGTTTGGACATAGAAACGGGCAACTATAGCTTTATCGGCGGAAATATTGTTTACCGCGAAGGTAATATATTTATAATTTGTGGATGAAAAATCTCTGTTACCGTAGCCTCCCGAAATAAGGTTGGCGGATTCTTTACAACTGTATTTTTTACAATTATCAACGGTCAGCTTCGCCGCCGCGGCTTTCGCGTTATCCGTTGACGCGTTTGAAACCGCAACAAGAAAACCGTAGTCGAGTAAATCCGCGCTTGAAAGAATATCGCAGGAGGATACCGCTACAAAACGCATAGCGTTAGTACCGTCATCCTTTTTCTGAACGCCGAGCAGACGGATACCGCCGTAATTTATATCGGTATCCAATCCGAATTTAGCGACATTACCGTCATTCGAATCAGGCTTAAACTGTTTTTTTACCAGCTGCTCAACTGAAAGCTCCGTAATCGACTCGTCGAGGGTAATACGGTCAGAAATCTCCTCGTCGTTCATATTACATACTGAAATCTCGTTAGTGTCACGGCTTATATATATTTCGCCCGAGCCTGTTGCGGCTACTGTAAACTGGATTTCAAAAAGCCAGGTTTTCGTAGTAAAATCATAACCATGAACAGGTTCGGTAAAATTATAATTGACCTCATTGGGTACGCTCTTATTCAAACAAAAACTGTCATTTCCGTTGTTAGTAACTATAGGATTAACCCACAACTGAATATCGTACTGACTGTTAGAGATACATTCAGGATACTTTACAATAAACTGACCGTTTTCAATTATCTCGGGCGTACAAAGCTCCGCCCTGTACTTAAAAGTATCTCCTACATTAAACACATAACTGACTCCGCCCACCTTTATAACCGCGGTCGAAGCGGCTTTAGCGGATACGCATATACCCGCTAAAGCAACCGTTATCATCAAGACGGACAGTAAAAGTGAAGTAACTCTTTTTAATGTGATTTTCATAAAATCAATCCTTTCATTCAGTTCAGGATATTCGTTTAAGAAAGCATATCTATACATTGTAAATATTATTAAACATATTTTACCATATTTTTTTAGTTTTTGCATTCCAAAATTTCGGCAATATATTTGTACATAATGCACAGTAAACTTTAAAACACCCGCAGCTCTACCCTTCCTCGGCAACTAAAAAATTCTGATATTTCCTCAGCATAATTATAAGAAGAAAATAATTATATATAATTAAATTATATAGTAATATATAAAGATTGACAAATTTTTAACAAAGTGTTAATATAGAGAGGATTTAAGTATGAAAAAGCTGATTATTATGCTGATTATTCCGCTTATCGCGATTATTTGGACGGGCTGTTCTTCGGACAACAACGTTTCCATTTCGATACCAAAACCTACCGAAGCTCAATACACTGACAAAAACGGAGTCGGATACAACGATAGCGGCAGCGGCTCTCTTTCGACAGCAGCTTTTAAAAACAAGAAAAAAGACGTAGTTATTCCCGAAAAGATTCAGGGCAAAAAGGTTAAGGCTATCGGCAAAAGCTCGTTCAAGATGTCTAAGGCTGAAACCGTAATTATCCCCGATACCGTTGACGCAATTGAAGATTACGCGTTCGCGTTCTCAAGAACACTCAAGAAGGTTATTATTCCCGACAGCGTTAAATATATCGGCATAAACGCTTTCGCGGGATGCACAAGCCTTACCGAAATCAAGCTTCCGAAAAAACTCGAAACTATCGGAATGTACAGCTTCGACGCTTCGGGACTTAAAAAAGTAACAATACCTAAATCCGTAAAAACCGTCGGCGAATACGCTTTCGCGGAATGTAAAAACCTTAAAGACGTTACCTTTAAAGGAAAAAACACCGAATTAGCCGATACTGTCTTTAACCACTCTATTTCCGTGGCAATCACCGCGCCAAAAAAATCAAAAGCAATCTCTTTCGCTCAAGAAAACGGGATTGAATATAAAGTTAAGTAAACAATCTCTCATAAAATGGAGGTCAAAATTATGAATACAAAACAGTACCAAATTGTTGACAGCGTACCAGCGCTTGAAGCTGCCTTAAAAAAAGTAAGAGCGGCTCAGGCTGAGTTCGCCGAATTCACTCAGGAACAGGTAGATAAAATCTTCCTTGCCGCCGCTACCGCCGCAAATCAGGCGAGGATCCCGCTCGCTAAAATGGCGGTTGAGGAAACGGGAATGGGTATAGTTGAGGATAAGGTTATAAAAAACCACTACGCCTCCGAGTATATCTATAATAAATACCGTGACGCGAAAACCTGCGGCGTTATTGAAAGAAACGAAGCTATGGGCACTATGCGTATCGCCGAGCCTATCGGCGTTATCGGCGCGGTTATCCCGACAACAAACCCGACGTCAACCGCGATTTTTAAATGCTTACTTGCTCTTAAAACAAGAAACGGAATTATCATCTCCCCTCACCCGAGGGCTAAAAGCTCAACGATCGAGGCGTCTAAAATCGTACTGGAAGCTGCCGTTAAAGCAGGCGCTCCCGAGAACATTATCGCGTGGATAGACAAACCCTCGCTTGAGATGACTAATATGGTAATGAGCGAGGTTGATACGATCCTCGCGACAGGCGGACCCTCGATGGTAGTGGCGGCTTACTCAAGCGGCAAACCCGCTCTCGGAGTAGGCGCGGGCAACGCTTCCGCGATTATTGACAAAAGCGCCGATATCACTGTCGCAGTTAACTCAATTATCCACTCAAAAACCTTTGACAACGGTATGATTTGCGCGACAGAACAGACAATCATCGCCGAAGAAAGCGTTTACGACGCAGTAAAGGCTGAGTTTATCAAGCGCGGATGCTACTTCCTTAATGACGAGGAAGCCGATAAAATCAGAAACACTATGATGATAAACGGCGCGCTTAACGCTAAAGTAGTCGGTCAGAAGCCCGTTACTATCGCTAAAATGGCGGGATTTGATATTCCTGCCGAAANNNAGGTAATAATCGGCGAAGCCGTAAGAACCGACACCGACGAAGCCTTCGGTCACGAAAAGCTCACGACTATCCTCGGTATGTATAAGTCAAAGGACTTCGAGGATTCTCTCAATATAGCCGAAACTCTTCTCAAAAACAACGGCGGTTTAGGCCATACCTCGGTACTCTGGATCGACAACGTTAACGAGCGCGAAAAACTCGAACAGTTCGCTCACAGGATGAAAACAAGCCGTCTTATCATCAACACACCGTCATCGCTCGGCGGTATCGGCGACATTTATAACTTTGACTTTACTCCCTCGCTAACACTCGGCTGCGGCTCATGGGGCGGCAACTCGATAAGCGAGAACGTAGGATGCAAACACTTGCTCAACATTAAAACTGTCGCTGAGAGGAGAGAAAATATGCTTTGGTTTAAAGCTCCCGAAAAGGTATATATAAAGAAAGGCTGTATTCCTGTCGCGATTAAGGAACTCGGCGAGGAAATGAATAAAAAGAAAGCCTTTATCGTAACCGACGAGTTCCTATACAACAACGGCTACACTAAATGCGTCACAGACGAACTCGATAAAATGGGCATTACCCATACCACATTCTTTGACGTTCAGCCTGACCCGACCCTTAAGAGCGCTAAAGAAGGCGCTAAGGCTATGACGGCATTTAATCCCGACGTGATCATTGCGATCGGCGGCGGCTCGGCTATGGACGCTGGAAAGATTATGTGGGTGCTTTACGAGCATCCCGAGGTAGACTTCGCCGATATGGCTATGCGATTCTCGGATATCAGAAAGAGAGTATATAAATTCCCGCATATGGGCGATAAAGCCTATTTCGTAGCTATCCCGACCTCCTCGGGTACAGGTTCGGAGGTAACGCCGTTCGCCGTAATTACTGACGAAACAACAGGCACAAAATATCCTCTCGCCGATTACGAGCTTATGCCCGATATGGCGATCGTTGACGCGGATATGATGATGTCGGGACCTAAGGGCTTAACAGCCGCTTCAGGTATCGACGCTGTATCTCACGCTCTTGAAGCTATCGCTTCAATGCTCGCTACCGATTTCACGGACGGACTCGCTGAAAGAGCGTTAAAGGTGATTTTTGAATATCTCCCCGCATGCTACGATAACGGGCAGAACGAGCCTGTTGCCAGAGAAAAAGTCGCTCACGCGGCGACTATGGCGGGTATGGCGTTTGCTAACGCCTTCCTCGGTGTATGTCACTCGATGGCTCATAAGCTAGGAGCTTTCCATCATATCGCTCATGGCGTAGCCAACGCGCTTATGCTTGAATATGTAATCCGCTTCAACTCGGCTGAGGTTCCCGCGAAGATGGGAACATTCCCGCAGTACGCTTATCCGCACACTAAAGAAAGATACGCGGAAGTCGCCCGTTACCTCGGTTTTGGCGGCAAGGATGACGATGAGAGCGTCGAGAATCTTATCAAGGCGGTCAACGACCTTAAGGCAAGAGTCGGTATAAAGGAAACTAT
>CAJOHT010000005.1:30658-39306 GCA_905234305.1 uncultured Ruminococcus sp.
TCTTCCTCGATACTCTCGACGATATGACAGAGCAGGCGTTTGACGACCAATGCACAGGCGCTAACCCGAGATACCCGCTTATGAGCGAAATCAAGGAAATGTATTTAAAGGCTTACTACGGTAAGGACTATAAGGCAGAGGAGGATAAATAACGTGAAACTTAATGAAATGATTTACGAGACAAAAGGCAAAAAAATATACCGCGACGGTGATTTAGCTATCAAGGTATTTGACGAGAGCTTCTCAAAAGCCGAGGTTCTCAACGAAGCGCTCAATCAGGCGCGTGTCGAGGAAATCGGTATCAATATGCCGAAAATCCACGAGGTAACGAAGGTTGACGGCAAATGGGCGATCGTAAGCGATTTTATCGAGGGCAAGACTCTCGCTCAGCTTATTGATGAAAATCCCGACAAAACCGACGAGTTCATTGAGAAATTCGTTGATATCCAAATAGAAATTCTCTCTAAGCGTTCTCCCCTCTTAACCGACCTCAGAGATAAAATGCAGAGAAAAATCAGTTCTACCAACCTTGACGCCACAACACGTTATGAGCTTCATACACGCGTTAACAGTATGAAAAAACATAATAAGGTATGCCACGGCGATTTTGTACCCAGCAACGTTATTATCGCTCCTACAGGCGACGCTTACGTAATCGACTGGGCCCACGTTACTCAGGGCAACGGCGCGGCTGACGCGGCAAGAACTTACCTCATGCTGACCTTAGGCGGCAAAAAGGATTTAGCGAAAAAATACCTCGAAACTTACTGCCGTAAAACCGATACAGCTAAACAGCTCGTACAGCTTTGGATGCCGATTGTCGCGGCGTCACAGTCTGTTAAGGGTATTCCCGAGGAGCAGGAGCTTCTTAAACGCTGGGCAGATATCGCCGACTACCAATAACCCGCGAGCCGCGGGAGCCAAAGCCGCCTTTATATAAGTTTAATATAACAAAACCTCCCATAACGGCGGGGCAATCAACTTACAATTATAAAAATGTTTTCGGTCGAAAGACAAACGGTTATTTTACACCGCAGACTTTCGACCGATTTTGCTTTTTTATTTGTCAATTTTTGACAAATAATAGTATAAAAGCTATTGATATTTTTCACATAACATTGTATAATAAATTATCTTCTTTATCCGAAAAAAACATAATCAAGGAGGTTAATATGGAAAAGAGGGGTCAATGGAATTCCCGCCTTACCTTTATCCTCGCGGCAATAGGTTCCGCTGTTGGACTCGGTAACGCGTGGCGATTCCCGGGACTAGCCGCTAAACACGGCGGCGGTACATTTTTATTGGTTTACCTTGCGGCTATGCTGCTTATGGGTATTCCGCTTCTGATGATGGAAATTTCTGTTTCCAGAAAATTCAGAAAAGGCGCTATCGAAAGTATGCGCGGTATAGGCAAAAAATGGGAATTTGTAGGATGGTCGGCAACATCTAACGCATTCGTAATCGTATGTTATTACTCGGTTGTTTTTGCGTGGGTTATCCTTATGTTTGTAAACTCATGGCAGTTCGCGGGTATGACGCATAATAACGAAGCGGCTTCTACGCTGTTCTTTAATCTTACTAAAACAACAGGCGCGATTGAAGGCTCGGATATCCCCGGAGGCGTTTTATTATGCCTGCTCGTAGCTTGGGGACTTATCTTCTACTGCATCCGTAACGGGGCTAAATCGGTAGGAAAAGTAGTTAAGTTCACGGTATTCGCTCCCGTAGTATTGCTTCTTATTATGGCGATTAAGGGCTGCACGATGCCTGGAGCGGGCGACGGACTTTTACAGCTTTTCGTCCCCGATTTTTCAGCACTTTCCGACCCGTCGCTTTGGGTTGACGCGGTAGGACAGGTATTCTACAGCTTATCGATTATGATGGCTATTATGTTCGCTTACGGCTCTTATGTAGGCGACGACGCAAATGTAGCGGTTGACGCTATGATAATCGCTTTCTCGGATATGGCTATTAGCGTACTCGCGGGTATCGTAATGTTCTCGACAATGGGCGGTACAGGTATGCTCGGCGATATGACAGCCAGCGGTATCGGAACGGCGTTCATAGTTTATCCGCAGGCTATCGTTAACTTAACGAGCATAGGCTGGCTGAATGCTCTGTTCGGAGCTATCTTCTATCTGATGCTTATTACGCTTGCTATCGACTCTGCGTTCTCTATCGTTGAGGGTGTTTCGGCGGCTATAGCGGATAAATTCCATATTAAACCCAGAAGCGTTACTATCGGTGTATGCGCGATTTCGGGATTGATTTCGCTTCTCTTCATCACTCAGATGGGTCTTGCCTGGCTCGATATTGTTGATAACTGGGCTAACTCCTTTAACCTTATCATCATCGGTATTCTTGAATGTATCGCTATCGGCTGGACATTCAGCCTCAGAAAGGTTCTTAACGAAATCAACCGCAACACTAAAAGATTCAAAACACCGTACTGGTGGTTCGCGACTTCCGTTAAATACATCGCGCCGATTCTGCTTTCAGGTCTTTTCATTTGGAATATGATCGATCTGTTCGTTCAGAAAGGCGGCACCTACAACCCCGATTATCCGATCTGGGCTCAGGTTGCAGCGGGCTGGTCAGTAACAATACTCGTATTCATCAGCGGCTTTATCGCTAAAGCAATTGTAAAGAAAAAGAAAAAGAGCGGCTATGTTGAAGACGAAGTCGTTTGGAAAGACTAAAGAAAAGCTCCCGAAAGGGAGCTTTTTTAATACAAATTATTTTAAGATTTAGAATCATACAACTCTAAAAGCGCGTACAGATCATCAATTTCCTGACGTATTCTTTCGCCGTTATCGGTATTGTCAACCATAACTCGGCTATCCACGGTTTCTACTATCTCGGAATTGGAGTGGATATCCACATTCTCCCTAAGCGCTTCGTTTACGCTCAAAAACGGCTCGTGAGCCTTAAGGCGGAGTCCGTGGGAATTATATATAAGCGTATAGCCCGCGATACCTGTTGTATCGTGATATGCCTCACAAAATCCGCCGTCGATTACTATAAGCCTTCCGCCCGCTCTTATCGGCAGCTCGCCCTTAACAGTTCTCACGGGAGTATGCCCGTTAACTATATGGGAGGTTTCTTTTTTCAGCCCGAATTCCTCAAGGATCATAGCGCAGGTATCTTCCGTTTCGTAGAATTCGTAATACGGGTTTTTCTGCTCATTCCAAGCGTTTTTATCGTTTATAAAGGTACGCTCAAAGCTCTTTATATTACGTCCGCATAGCGGCGATTTTTTACCGCACCAAAGATACCACATAAAATCAATATCGCTAAGACTTTTATGACGCTTAAAGAAAGCGTTGCGCGCGACACTGTCAGCCTCATCAAGGAAGGCTTTACCCTTAAGCGGTTTATTAAGACAAGCAACCTCGTCAAAACCCCCGTCTTCCTTAAGCGGCACACAGCCGTGATAAAGCAGATTCGAGTTATATATCTTATACATTGAGCCTTTTTTATAGAGAAAACCGATATGCTTTTTAAGCCTTTCGCTGTTTACAAATGACGCCTTAATCTCATCCAATACAGCATTTTCCTCATCGCTTAATTCATAGGGAGCATCGGGATTAATTGTCGGAAAATCATTATCGTTAAGCTCGTAAGTTTTTCCCTCGATTTCAATTTTACCGTCGTTTATTTTATGAAGCAGGAGCCTGTCGTCCATCTCATACTCGGGATGGCGTTTTATAACCTGACCCTCTATCTTGAACTGTATAACCGAAACCGCCTTAAGCGCCGCGTCCATAGCGGATTTACTCCTGTAAGTTTTCTCGGCGAACAAGGCAAGTCGCTCGTGGCATTGCCGATACAGGTGTGCTTCTATACGCCGCAGGATAATTTTGACAAACAAATCATCACGTACGTGCGCGAAAACCGCCGCAAATAGTATGCATATCATCACTCTCATAAGACGTTTTGTGCCGCCCTACAAGGGGCAGATGGCGCTGAATATTTTCTTCAACCTGCTTTCGACTTTGCTGTCGTTGTTCTCGTTCGCAGCTATCATTCCTGTGCTGCGTATTCTATTCGGACTCACGGCAGCCGAAGTGGAGTGGGTGGATATGAATCAGGTCAACGGATTGCAGGACACTATCGCTGCGCTGCGCACAGATATGTATTTCCTGCTCAACGAGCAGATCATACTCCACGGCGCAGGATATGTGCTGTTGTGGCTTGGCGTGTTCCTTGTCTTTATGACCGGCCTCAAATGCGGTGCTGCATGGCTCGCCAATTACTTCATGGTGCCCATCCGTACCGGTGTGCTGCGTGACTTGCGACAACTGCTGTACGATAAGATTCTCTCGCTGCCGATGGGTTACTTCACCGAGGCGCGGCGCGGCGATGTCATCTCGCGCATGACGAACGATGTGGGCGAAGTGGAAGCGTCTATTATGTCGGCGCTCGACATCCTATTCAAGAACCCGATAATGATTCTTATCTATCTGGTGACGCTGCTTATCATCTCATGGCAGATGACGCTGTTTGTGCTGTTGTTGATGCCTGTTGCCGTGTTCTTCATCGGTCGCCTCGGTCGCACGCTCAAACGGGCGTCCACCAAAGGTCAGGAACAGAACGCCGAGATCCTCTCGTCCATCGATGAGACGCTCCTTGGTCTTCGCGTCGTGAAGGGATTCAATGCGCAGTCCAAGTTACAAGCGCGGTTCTCGGCGCTCATCAACGCTACGCGTGATACCTACAACCGCATCAACCGCCGATATTATCTGGCGCACCCGTTATCCGAGTTTCTCGGCACAGCTCTCATCGCTATCATCCTTTGGTTTGGCGGCATGCTCATCCTCTCCGACCATTCGTCCATCGATGCCTCGACGTTCATCTATTACATGGTGATCTTCTACTCCATCATCAATCCCGCCAAGGACCTCAGCCGTGCATCGTACGGTATCCGCCGGGGCATGGCGTCGCTTGAACGTATAGACGCGGTGCTCAATACGCAGTCGAATATCGTTGAGCCTGCTAACCCGCAGCCGGTGAACTTCCGCAAAGGCATCGCTTTTGAGCATGTGCATTTTGCTTATCAGCCGGAACGCGAAGTGCTGACCGACATCAATCTTACGATTCCGAAAGGCAAGACAGTGGCGCTTGTTGGGCAGTCGGGTAGCGGCAAAACGACCATGACAGACCTCGTACCGCGATTCTATGATCCGACGTCGGGCACTATCTCCGTGGACGGAACGGATGTGCGCAACTTTGCTACGCACGACTTGCGTGCGCTGATGGGTATCGTTTGCCAGGAACCGATTCTCTTCAACGATACCGTTTATAACAACATCACTTTCGGCGTTGATACCTCGCAGCCTGCGCCGAACGGGCTCACTTGGCCGCAAGCCGTGGAACAGGCAGCGCGCATTGCCAACGCTCATCAGTTCATTGCCGATATGCCCGAAGGATATCAGACCGTCATCGGCGACCGTGGAAGTCGTCTCTCCGGTGGTCAGCGCCAACGGCTGAGCATCGCGCGTGCAATCCTCAAGAACCCACCGATACTCATCCTTGATGAGGCTACTTCGGCGCTGGATACTGAATCCGAGCGACTTGTGCAAGAAGCACTTGAGCACCTGATGAGCGAACGTACCACTCTTGTTGTCGCGCACCGTCTTTCTACCATCAAGCATGCTGACCTTATCTGTGTGCTGCACGAGGGACAGATCGTTGAGCGCGGTACACACGAAGACTTATACGCCCTCGGCGGCTATTATACCAAACTCGTCGATATGCAGAAATGAAAAAGGTCCTTTTAGGAATGTCCGGAGGTATCGATTCCACCGTCAGCGCCATGCTTCTTCTCGAGCAGGGCTATGAAGTGGTCGGCGTCACGTTCCGCACCTACGACAGCATCAAAGAGTCATGTCTCGCCAAAGAGAAAGGTTGCTGCACGATGGAGTCCATTATGGAAGCGAAGCATAATGCCGAGCGAATGGGCTTTGAGCATCATATTGTGGACTTTAGAGACACTTTCCGCCGCTGCGTCATTCAGGACTTTATAGACGAGTATATGGCAGGCCGCACGCCTAATCCCTGCGTACTCTGCAATTCTACCATCAAGTGGGGCGAGATGCTTCATCTTGCCGATGAACTCGGCTGTGATTTCATTGCAACAGGTCATTACGCCCGCATCGCCGAGCGCGACGGGCACATGTTTTTGCGCACTGCAGCCGACGTTCGAAAAGACCAGACCTATTTCCTTTGGCGTCTGACTGAAGAGCAGTTACGCCGCACTATCTTCCCGCTTGGCGACCTTACCAAAGATCAAGTGCGAGAAATCGCGCGTCAGCATGGCTATGAGAAACTCGCTACCAAACGCGAGAGTCAGGAGATCTGTTTTATTCCCGATAACGACTACCGTGCTTTTTTGCGCGCGAACGTGCCTGATTATAATGAACGCGTGCGCGCAGGAGAATATATTGACCGTGAAGGTCGCGTTTTGGGTCAACATGAAGGGTATGTCAACTATACCATCGGCCAGCGCAAAGGCTTGGGTATTGCGCTTGGGCAACCGGCTTACGTCACACATATCGATGCTGCCGCTAATCGCGTCACGCTTGGCACCAACGATGATCTCTATGCTACAGAACTGCGGTTTAAACCAATGAGCAACGCATTCCGCCCTTCCCTTCAGGAAGGGGCCGGGGGTAGGCTTTCTCTCACTGCGAAAGTTCGTTATCGCTCTCCTGCCGTTCCCGTCAAAAAAATAGACGAGGGACGCTTGGAGTTTGCGTCCCCCGTCTGGGGTGTTACACCCGGCCAGTCTGTCGTCATCTATCAAGACGATCTCGTTCTTGGCGGCGGTATAATAGTCTAACAGGCCGAAGACCGGTCTTACAGCGAAGCGGTCGCGTTATTTCTGGAAATAACGCTTATACAGTCCTTCGAATCCCTTGCCGTGACGTGCTTCGTCGCGCGCCATCTCATGCACGGCATCGTGGATCGGATCCAGATCCAGTTTCTTCGCTTGTTTAGCAATGTTCAGTTTGTCCTCGCATGCTCCTGCCTCTGCCATCATGCGTTTTTCCAAGTTTGTCTTGGTGTCCCAAACGAGCTCACCTAGCATCTCGGCAAACAGCGAAGCATGGTCTGCCTCTTCATAAGCGTATTTGCGGAACGCTGCAGCAATCTCGGGATAACCCTCGCGGTCCGCTTGACGAGCCATTGCCAGGTATTGGCCTACCTCGGTGCACTCGCCCATGAAATGCGCGCGTAGACCATCGTGAATAATTGGATCGGTTACGTCTTTAGCTACGCCTACGATGTGCTCGCAGGCAAAATTCAACTTATCCTCCTCAGCCACTTTCCATTTCACAATTTGTTTGCATTGCGGACAGCGCTCCGGAGCCTCTGCGCCCTCGTGTACATAGCCACAGATCGGGCAAATAAATTTCTTTGTCATACTCATTGATAATTAGACTGTTAATAATCGTTTTTGCGTTTACGCTGCAAAGATAATACAAAATAATCAAATGTGCAAATAATTAGACAAAAAAATAAAAAATGCTTGCATTTTCTTTGACTTCTTGGTTAATCTCTATTATCCTATTCCGCCCTATTTTTCTTTAAATTCTCACTTTTCTCTTGCATATGTCAAAAATTATATGTAATTTTGCAGGCAAAATGAATCCGCTGGCACCGACAGCGTAAAAAAGCGGTGAAAAGAAAGATAGAAGATGGCAAAGCAAAAAGAAATAATCGTCAAGGATACGACTATCCGTTCGTTTTCGCAGAACGGATGGGACTATATCTGTATTACGGATATTGCAAGGCAGAAGAATGCCATCGAACCAAAAGATGTAGTCAAAAACTGGATGCGACTCAAAAATACTATCGAGTATCTTGGGATGTGGGAAGCATTAAATAATCCTCTTTTCAAAGGGGTCGAATTCGATCCCCTTTTGCGAGAAGCAGGTAGTAATGCCTTCACGCTTAGCCCATCGCGCTGGATTGAATTAACAGGAGCTATAGGCATTATTTCTAAGAGTGGGAATAATGGCGGTACGTATGCGCAGCGCGATATAGCATTTAAGTTTGCGAGTTGGGTTTCTGTTGAGTTTGAACTCTATTTGATTAAGGAATTCCAACGCCTCAAAGAGGAGGAACAAAAAGCACTCGGCTGGTCCGCGAAACGTGAATTAGCTAAGATCAATTATCATATCCATACAGACGCCATTAAAGAGCACCTTATACCGCAGGAGATTGATTCATACCATCGTTCGCTGATTTATGCTAACGAAGCCGACGTGCTCAATGTGGCTTTGTTTGGAATGACAGCAAAAGAATGGCGTGACGCGCATCCTGAGGATAAAGGTAATATACGCGACTACGCAACGATTAACCAATTAATTTGCTTGAGTAACATGGAAAACCTGAATGCTGTATTCATCAACGAAGGTCTGCCACAAGGCGAACGTCTCCAGAAACTCAACCAAATAGCTATTCAACAAATGACCGTGTTAGAAAACGTAGAAAGTAAGCATATATTGAAAGCATAAAACAGAATCCGCTGACAGCGGCAGCGTAAAAAAGTGAGACGTCAGATCTGAGACGTAAAATGGGATGACATAATAAAAGGCGTTTATTGACGCTTGTTTTGGTAAATAGAAATCCGGAAAATTTCA
>CAJOHT010000005.1:39426-42083 GCA_905234305.1 uncultured Ruminococcus sp.
CTTTTTATTGTTTTATCTGTTTAACTTTAAAATATTTATCATTATGAAAGAAAATGGAAGTTTATTCACCGATGGTGTTATCTACAATGAGTTTATTGAAAAACTCAAACAGAAAAGCAAAGAGTATTCACAAAATCGTAAGGCTGGGAAAGACTCTCTTCACGAGCAAATGGATTGTGTGGACTATGCAGCCTATGTAGATAGCCTCTATACAGATTATGTAAATGGGCAAAATGATGTGCAGGAAACAGATGTATTAGCCGCAGTAGAAAATTTCGAGGAAAATGAAGGCTTTAGCAAAAATGACATTTTTGAAGATTTTCCCCAAAACGTCAGAAAAGCATTAGAAGATTTCAAAAACGGTAATCAATAATTTTAAATTTATATTGTTATGAAAAAGTTTATTTTATCTTGCTTGTTATCAGCATTATGTCTGACAACTACCTACGCCGTGGATTACTCTGGAACTTGCGGCGCAAATCTTACATGGGATTATAATCAGACAACCAACACCCTTACAATTCAAGGGAGTGGACAGATGGATGATTACACAACATCATCATTAGCGCCATGGGTATATAACATTAATGGTGATATGACAATCATAATAAATGAAGGAGTTACCAGTATCGGCGAATATGCTTTCTTTGAAACAGCCAATATCCGAATATTAAATATATCACTTCCTTCTACTCTCGTGTCAATTGGGAAAGATGCTTTTTTGTCAAATCAGTCATTAACCTCTATTGTAATCCCTGATAATGTAACTAAAATAGGTGCTATGGCTTTTATGGGATGTGTTAATTTGTCTTCTGTAAAAATAGGTAACTCTGTCACAAATATAGGCGATCATGCTTTCTGTAATTGCCCACAATTAACAAGTATTACCATACCTAATAGTGTTACCACGATTGGATCATCTGCTTTTTCTCAATGTACTTCTTTATCAGACCTCACATTAGGAACTAGTATCTTAAGTATTCCTGAAGGCTGTTTCCAAGATTGTAATAAATTAAGCAGTGTAGTAATCCCTAATAGTGTTAGTACCATAGGTAGTGCAAGTTTTAGTGGAAACTCTCTTTTATCGTACGTAAAAATTGGCTCGGGAATAATTTCTATAGGGCTGAGTGCATTTTATGAATGCCGAAATTTAAAGAAAATAACTATAGACGCCACTGTGCCACCTTCGCTCAATTATTCGTTTTGGCAAACTGGATTAGATACTGTATATGTTCCCTGTAGTAGTGTAGAGGCCTATCAACAAGCAAAAGGGTGGAGTGGTTATACAATAATCGGATTAGAAGAGAATTGCAAAGGGGAGACTTCCTCTACAAAATATTCCATCTCTGTTTTGTCCAATAACACTTCAATGGGCAGTGTATCTGGCGGCGGAGAATACGAAGAAGGAGCAACGGCAACTGTTACTGCCACGCCTAAAAGCGGCTATAAATTTACTAAATGGAGTGACGGTTCTAAAAAGAACCCTTATTCATTTACGGTAACAAAAGATATCACGCTGACTGCATATTTTGAGAAAAAAGAAGATGCATCAACATCAACATTCTGGAACTTCAGTGATGATGCTTTTAAGTCGTTGGGCACTATCTCTTCCTCCAAAACAATAAATGGCTTGACAATCAATGCAACAAGCAGCAAAAATGTGGTTATTGATGCCAGTTCGCAAAGCATAGACAATATCGCTTTCACGCATCGTCTCAAACTAAATGGAGCAGGTGATGCCTCTGCACGATCGTTGAAATTCAATGTGGACGGAGACTGTACGATTGACATTTATCTCAAATCGGGAAGCAGTTCTGAAGACCGCACATTGCGAATAGATTTTGGTTCCTTTGGCAGCAACAACAAGAAAACCATTACAGCGTCCAAATCTTCGATAACCAAGGAAACTCTTACTTATTCAGGTGGTGCTACGTCGGTGTTTGTTTATGGCACTGGCAGCGGTGTTAATTTGTATGGTATCAGGGTTACTACAACTTCTTCCTCAACAGACCCGATAGAGATTTCCTGTGCAGAAGCGGTGCAGATTGCGTCCTCTTTGGATCACAACAAACCGACTACTAATATATATACTGTTACCGGATTTGTGACAGAAACAGATGGAAAAGTATCCAACGGACAGCAGATATTCTGGATGGCGGACACTAAAAATGGCGGTAAGGTGTTTGAGAGTTATTGGGGCAATGTGCCGGAAGTGGTAGCTGTCGGCGATGAAGTTGCCGTTACAGGTAATTTACTACGTTATAATTCTACATATGAAATAAAGAACGGGACAGTGGAAATTCTTTCCCGTGCTCAAGGGATAGATAATCTACAAGACGCACCTTGTGTGCCACACAAGATCCTCCGTGATGGTCAGTTGTACATCCTCCGCGGGGAGAAGACGTATACCGTTTCCGGTCAAGAGGTTAAATAACATCACACTTCTTTAGTGCGTATATAAAAATGGATCAGGCCTCTCCAAGCCTGGTCCTTTTTTGATACAAACTTGTGGTATTAGAGGGTAGGATGTTCTTTTTATTCGGAAGTGAACCGCGATTAGGACTTTGTGCAGATAATACAAATAATTACGCACTTACGACGTACTTACCTCGCACTTACCACACACTTATCACGCACTAAATTTTGGTTGCATTTTC
>CAJOHT010000006.1 GCA_905234305.1 uncultured Ruminococcus sp.
TTCTTCTTGGTACCCTTAACTACCTTCTTGTCCTGAACTTCTTTAATTGTTTTCTCGGAAATGAGCTTAGCGTCGGTTTGCTTACCGTCAATATATGTCGCGCGGTAAACATATTTAACCTTGCCCTCGATACCCTTTTGAACTACCTCGTAGTAATCGGTATATTCGTCGTCGTCATATTCAACGTCGATATCGTAGTCAACCGTTTCGGTGTACTCAATATCGGTATATAACGCGTAACTGAACTTGTCCTTGTTGTTCCTAACGATATTTTTGCTTGAGTCGACTAAGCTACTCTTATAGGTTCCGAATACGATTTCTACCTTGTTATTGTATTCGTCGGTAGTTCCGCTGTCGTATCTTGCCTTATAAGCGTTAAGGTCATCCTGAAGCGCGTCCTCAAGAGCTTCCTTGTCGAGCGATACGCCCGCTAACTTCCCGTCAATATAAAGTCCGAAGCCGTCCGTAAGCATATTATCGTCGTTAGAAATCTCGGAGCTTAACGGTTTAGAGAGCTTGCTGTCGGGAGACAGAGTCTTGACAGCGGCTGTTTTTGAGCTTTCGTCATTCTTCTTCGTAGCGAAAGCGTCAAAGGATAGCGTGCTGGTAGCCGTTAAAGCGCAGAGTGTTACCGCGACAAACGAGGTAGCGAGTCCTAAAATGACCTTGCTCTTACAGAGCTTGACCTGTTTTTTGGGAGCGGAGCGGCGAAGTTTCGCGCGGCGAGCCGTTCCTCTCGCAATAGCGGCGGTCGAGAGCTTCTCGGCTCCCTGCTTGCGGAGATTAGCGTAATGCTGCTCCAGAAGCGTAGGCTTAGCGGCTTTTCTTCGCTGCAGCTTCGTTTTTAATGATTTTTTATAATCATCAGCGAGCGAAGCGCTTACCTTAAAGAACTTTTTTAAGCTCTTATGCGAAGCCTGCTTTTTGTGATGTTTAATTTTCTTTGTGGTTTTGACGGTTTCGATTTTTCCGAAACCGTCTAAACTGATAAATTTAGTTTCTCGTCTCATAAAAACAAAACCTTCCTGAATTGCAATTATTACATTATTGTAACAAATACTGTTACTAATTATACCATATTGTTACAAAATTGCAACCTTTTGTAATAAATTAGGCGTATTGCACAATTAAAAAGTTTTTATTTTTTGTAAACTGTTGTTAATAGCTAAAATATTCAGGAGTACAAAAGAAGTACGGGCGGGTCTCTGTTGCCCGCCCGTGATACGTTATTCGTTTGTATTAGCAAATTTTCTCACGCCGAAGGCGTGATAATACGCGTGTTTTAATAGTACATAGTATTCAAATCGACGCTTCCGTTAATTCCGTTTATATTGCCTGTTTTGGAATATTGAAGCATATAATATCCGCTGTCATAAGGTTTTCCATAGTCGGCATACCAGATTTTATATCCTTTAAAATCCTCAGCCTTAAGGATACTGTCCTCGCCTATATATACCATCGGCTCATAACCTGCGGTTTTTATTGTTTTCATAAAAATCTTGGCGTATTTTACGCTGTCGCTGTATTTTACATTATCGATACGCGAGGTGTCGTATTTAATCCTTTCAACATCATACGCGATCGGAAGCTCTATTTTTTTTCCTTTGCAAACGGTAACAACATACTTAGCTTCTTCCTTTGCTTCCTCAGCCGAGGTAGCCTGACTGAAGAAATACGCGCCTGTTTTTATGCCGAGCTTCTGAGCTTGAGCTAAGTTATAGTCCGCGTTTTTATCGGTATAAAGCATTCCGCTTTCACCGTAGGCGCGTCCGCCAGCGCGTACCATAGCGAATTCTATGCCGCTTTTTTTAACTTCCTTCCAGTTTATATCTCCGCTGTAGGAGCTTACGTCTATGCCATTATAAGCGGTTTTCTCAGCGGGCTTAGATGTAGCTGCGGTAGCTTTTGACTCAGTAGACGCGGTTGTTTCAACGGAGCTGTTTTTGGATTTTTCGGAGCAGGAAGCCGCGAAAATTACACATGTTATAATAAAAACTGATAGTATTATACGCTTCATATCTAATCACCCTAACTGATATTAACATAAAATTTTTCTTTAGTAAATAAAATATTCTTAATTTACTGTTGATAAATGTGACGTAATAAAGTATAATTTAATTATCTACTGGTAAAAGGAGGGGTGTTTTTTTGGCTAAACAGATGAGTAAAGAAGAACTGCTGAAGGCGGTTGACGACAGTAAGACTATAGCTGAGCTTTTCGCGCTCGTTAAAGAGCAGAATATTAATATGCGTATGCATACCCTCCACAGCGCCAGCAATACTAAGCCGAAAAGGCTGGAAATACGTAATTTTCCTCCGAACACCTCTCATTTTGACAGGCTTAAAGCGGCGGTCAAGCTGACGGTTGAACATACGAAATAATATCGGAAAGATACTGCCGAACACTAATTGACAGATGCTTATTGATTGGTGTTTAGTATAATTTAAGGTCTTTTCGATTTTTTTATTGAAATTTTTCGTTTTTATTATTATAATAGTATGGAAAGGTGGTTTTGAAAATGAAACGTATTATATCCGTAATACTATCTTCGTTATTAGTTTTAAGCGCAATTCCTGTTTTTGCGTTCTCATCCAATGAGCATAAAAACGGAGACGTAAACTTAGATGGTACTCTTAGCGTTAAAGACGCTTCTTCGATTCAGAAAGCAATTGCAAAGTTAATTGAATTCAACGAAGAACAGAACAGGCTCGCTGACTTTAATCTTGACGGAACGGTAAATATCCGCGACGTTACAAAGATTCAGAAGGTGCTTGCCGAAATAGACGAAATGCCTGTTGAAACCGCAAACACGGAGGCAACGGCTGCCGAAACTACAACTGAGCCCGGTACAGATACTACAGCGGATACTTCCGCTACAACGGCTACAAACGCGTCGGATGCTGATACCCAGCCCGCTACTGAGGCTGAAACTACTTTTGCTACCGAGGCTGCTACGGAACTGACCGCTCCTAACCCTGTGCCCGATAGTAAGGTTGATATCTATTTTACAAATAATAAAAACTGGTCAAAGGTTTATTTCTTCCTTTATAATTCCGAAAATGCTACTGGGGAAAAGGAATGGCCCGGTGTCGAGGTAACAAAATATACAACAAATTCGAACGGCGAAAAGGTTTACTCTATGAAGGTCGATACAAGCAAGTATAATCGTATCGTATTTAACGACGGCAAAGATACTAACCAGACCGCTAATGTCGCTCTTAACCGCGCAAGCTCGGGATTCTTTATTTCAGACAATTCGAACAAGAAGCTCCAGTTAGTAGGTACTTATGCTTATAAGGGAGCCGATAAGGGCGAACTCAAGGAAATCAGTATGGATTACCCGATGGGTTATAAGAAAAAGGTATGGATTTGGACTCCCGCCGATTACGACGCTAAATCCCCCGAAAAGTATAAGACTATTTATATGCCCGACGGTCAGAACATCTTCGACTTTAAGAACGTTGCTTACGGCGGATGGGAAGTATCCGATGCTGTTGAATCGCTTATGGCTAACGGCGGACGCGGAGTTATCCTGGTAGGTATCGAAACAACAGGCAGTAAGCGCGATACCGAGCTAACTCCCGATATCGGCGAGCTTCAGAAAGGCGTAGAGAGCTACGGTAACTATAAGAACGGTAAGGGTAAGGAATTCTCGGATTTCGTAGTAAATACGGTTATGCCTTACGTAAGGAAGAACTACAATTCATCTACATCGAGATGCGATAACTATGTCGCGGGCTCCAGCTCGGGCGGACTCGAATCCTTCTATATCGGTATGGAGCATCACGATAAGTTCTGCGCTATAGGAGCGTTATCTCCCGCGTTTATCCTGTTTGATGATACGGTATGGAACAATTACCTCAAGAAGTATGATTTTAAGGCAGAGGATATGCCGAAAATTTATATCTATGACGGTAAGGTGGGACTTGAGGATCAGTTGTATCCGTTTATCGTTCAGATGAAGGAGCGTCTTATTAAGGGCGGTTACAGCAAGGATAAGATCAAATTCGTTATAGAGAAGGACGCCGAGCATAACGAGGCTTGGTGGAGACATATCTATTCCGAATTCCTTGACTGGGCGCTGTTTTAGGTAATAGGTAAATAAGTAATAGGTAATAAGTCGGGCGTGAGGATTCACGTCCGACGGTAAAAAAGGAGTAATCAGATGATATACGGTAATGTGCTTGAGGCGGTGGGGCAAACTCCGCTTATTAAGCTTAATCGTATGCCAGATAAGGACAGCGCCGATATTTACGTTAAGTTTGAGGCTTTAAACGTCGGCGGGTCGATTAAAACACGTACGGCTCTCAATATGATCGAACAGGCTGAAAAGCAGGGATTGATCAATAAAGATACTATTATTGTTGAGCCTACGAGCGGAAATCAGGGAATAGGACTCGCGCTTGTAGGGGCGGTTAAAGGCTATCGGGTTATAATAATAATGCCCGATTCCGTCAGCGAGGAGAGAAGAAAGCTGATCCGCCATTACGGTGCCGAGGTTAAACTTATCCACGACGCGGGTGATATAGGCGCGTGTATTGACGAATGCCTTAAAATGGCGCTCAGAATGAGGGATAAGGACAGTCGAGTGTTCGTGCCTCAGCAGTTTGAGAATATCAACAACGTTAAAGCTCATAAAAAGTATACCGCGCTCGAGATAATGCAGCAGTGCGCTGATCCGATTGACGGCTTTTGCTCGGGAATCGGTACGGGAGGTACAATTACGGGTATAGGCGAGGTGCTTAAAGCGCAGTATCCCGAAATTGAAATCTGGGCGGTAGAGCCTGAGAACGCCGCGATTTTAGCGGGCGGTACAATAGGTACTCATCTTCAGATGGGCATAGGCGACGGAATTATCCCAGATATCCTGAATAAGAATATATATGACGAAATATATGTTGTTACTGACGAAGAAGCTCTCGATACAGCTAAAAGGCTTGCCAGAGAGGAAGGCTTGATGTGCGGTATTTCGAGCGGGACTAATGTTGCAGCGGCTTTAAAGCTCGCTAAAAAGCTCGGTAAGGGCAAGACGGTAGTTACAGTGCTTCCCGATACCGCGGAAAGATATTTCTCAACACCCTTGTTTGAGGAATGAAGAGTTAAGAATCAAGAGATAAAAAAGTCGGGCAGACAGAACGGTTAAACCTATTCTGTCTGCCCGACATATATTATTAATTATTATTTGATTTTTCTTGCTTCAATATAGAAGCGTTTGTCCGCGGCATGACCCATCGAGAAGGTTTTTCTCGGCAGAGAGCCGTCGGCGGAAATAGCGGGGAAGAGTTCGGATTTCTTCATTCCGTCGAAGAGGAAGCCCAGCGTATTAGGCGCCTTACAGAGATTTCTTACTGTTTCGCTTCCGTGGATATAGTCTACTTTAACCTTAGGATGAGCCTGGATAAAGCGGTCTATGTACGCCTGAAGTGTTCCTATCGGGAGCTTTGCGGTGGATTTGACCTCTATGAAGCCGCTTTTTTTAGTAGATACATACTCAAACCATTGAGTATCGTGACCGCCTACGTGGTCGGTATAAATCTTAAAATGATCGATAAACTCCTTAGGATCTACATTGAAGAGTACGCGGTAAATCGGCTGGAACTCAATGCTTTTATCGTGGATGTTAACTATCTCGACCAGAGCATATCTCTGGAGCGGGTTCTTTGAAAGGTTATAGCATTCCTTAGCTGTAGCGAGCGAGTGATTGCCGTCGCCTACAGCGAAGAGCATATCTTTGTTTTTATCGTCAAGCAGTTTGTCGATAGAATCCTGAACTCTTTTAATAGATTTGTCGTCGAGGAACCATCCCTTAACGATTCCGCCGCCTTTCATAAGGCGGAAGTTGTACGCGGGGGTGAAGTCAGCTTTATTTTCGCTTAATGGCTCGACAACTGAAAGCTCAGGGTCGTCTACCAAGAGGAGGATATGAGGCATTTCAAGCGAAGCGTTGCGGCGGATTTCGATACGCGGGGGAAGACGGTCTATTACCGTAGCCTCGGTAGCTCTTATAAGCGCGTCGGTTCCGCTTGTGTACTCGTATTCCTCTAAGTCGACAACGCCGACTATGCCTCGGCGGATAGTGTGGTTTGACTCTCTCTCGACATAAATCATAGAGTTCTTATACTCGTTAAATACATCGCCGTCAAGGTATTCATGCATAGTTTCGTTGATTGCGTCAATACGCTTTTTGTTATTTTTCTTAAGATAGACCTCAGGCAGGATTATGTTAAGCGCCGAGGGATAACCCTCAACCATTCTCTCAACATCCATCCAGTAATCTCTTTCGGAGGTATACTGGTCGCAGGCTACAACTGCCCATTTTTCAAAATTGTCCTTCGGCAAAAGTATATCTGCAGGAAAAAAATGGCTCATACCGCACCCCATAAAATTAAAAAATACAATTATTGTCAATATTTTATCATATTCCGACAGATTTTACAATAGTTTATTTTAAATACAATCGGGGTCGAGAACAAAAAGAATGTGATATCAGCTTGCTTTAGAGGGCTTTTTTAGTTCATAGGTTATGTCGCTGGCTTTAGCGACGTCAGGCGAGTGTGTAACGATTATTACGCATTTTCCTTCATCTGCAAGCATACGGAAAATTCCGATTATTTCATCCTGAGTTTCTCCGTCAAGATTTCCCGTAGGCTCGTCGGCGAGTATGATGTCGGGGTCGTAAGATAAAGCTCTCGCTATAGCGACTCTCTGCTGCTGCCCGCCCGAAAGTTTTAACACTCGCCGTCTGCTCTCGTCCTCATCGAGTCCGACTTTTTTAAGAAGCTCGAGCGCTATTTCCTTTTTAGGCCTGTCGAACTTTTTACCTGAAATATCCATCGAGAGGATCACGTTTTCAAGCGCGGTCAAGTGGGTGAGAAGATTAAAGCTCTGAAAAATTACTCCTACATATTTGCTTCTGAATTTATAGCGGTCAATTTTTGTAATATCTTTGTCATTGAGGAAGATCTTGCCTCCCGTAGGAGCCGCCAGGCTGGAAAGTACGGAAAGAAGCGTTGTTTTGCCCGCGCCCGATTTACCGACGATCGTATAGATCTTACCTTCATCAAAGTCCATATTAAGGTTATCCAGAACTTCAACCTTGCCTTTATCGTAATGATAAGAAATATTTTCTAATTTTAAAATGCTCATTTTTATGCCTCCGTTAAGTTCTGTTGGATAGAATTTTCAGCGGTTCGTATCTCATTATACTGATCAACGCCGCGAGACTCGCTATTATCGTAAGGAAAAGCCCTACCAGTATAAGCTCCATTATTACGAATAGATTTGTAGCTGAGCTTACGGAGTCAACGTAGTTTTGAGCCTTGGACTGTCCGAACATACTGCTCATAGGTCCGCCAAAATCAGGTTTGTTAGAGCTTGAGTTATTGTCGTCGGGTTTAAATCCGAAGTTTTCCTTTACGCTGTCGCCTGTTGATTGCGAGCTTTGAATCTGGCTTGAAAGGAGTGTATTAGTGACGGGAACAGATACCGCAGCTCCGATGCTTGTGCCGATGATTAGCGCTATAAAGGTTACGATGAATATTTCGGTAACAAACTGAAGCGCTACCTTAGCCTTTTTCATTCCAATTGCCGTCAGTACACCGACCTCGTATTTGCGTTCGCGCAGGTTGAATATGTTCAGCGTTATAAGTATTATTCCGCCGACCGCGAGTACGATAAGGAAGAACCATATCGCTGTGTTGCTTAAGGTGTTAAGCGGAAGCAGGCTGTTTTCGTATTGCTGTAAGTCGCTTGAGTTAACGCTGTATTTATCGCTTAGACCGAGCTTATAAACTTTTTTAGCGAACGCGTTGTAGTTATCCACGCTCTTGAACGTATAAGTGAACGCGAGATTCTGGGTCAGTTTAGCGGAGGTTTTGTTGCCGTCGGAATCGGTCGTTTTGTTGTTAGCTTTCGCGGATTTTGAGATGATTTTCGAGAGTGCGTTGTAGTTCATATAAATGTTGTTAGCGGGGTCGTTCATACGGAAGCGGTTGTTTTCCTCTGAGGATGAGTCCGAGTTTTTATATATGCCGACTATTTTAAGTTTATAAGTCTCCTTTTCATATTCGGGATTTGAGAGCTTGATCGTGTCGCCGACCTTAAGGCTGTTGTAGGTTGCGAGTTCGTTGCTGATTATGCATTCTAAAGCGTCGCTCTCCTCATCGAACATTTTGCCTTTAGTTATTTTATAGCTGCCGTCGTCGCCGAACATCGATAGCATCGCTTTATACGAGGAATAGCCCGTTATTGAAAAATCTCCCTGATTGACCTGGAAAGGCTGGCGGCTCGGGGTGTTGCTTTGGCTGTTGTTATCGCCGAAGTCCCCGGGAGGCTGCATAAAGCCGTTGTTGCTTGAATCGGATTTTGAGGAGCTTGAATCGTCGTCATCCTCTGAGGTACCGTAGGGGAGGATACTTCCCGTAGCGTTGAGCGAAACCGCGCCCGAGTAATAATAGCTGTCGCCTGATTTGAGCGCCTTAGTATATTTCATATAGTCGGAAAGCTTAAGTGATGAACCCTGTAAAATGTCAAAATCAAATTTGCTTTTATCGGTTTTGTTTGAACTTGAAGAGCTTGAAGAGCTTGAGGTGTCTTTTTTCATTTCCTCCATAGCTTTCTGACGATTAAAGCTGATTGTACCTGTTACCTGCAAATTGCTTAAGGTACCTTCCTTAGCTACCTCGGCAGCTTCTCTTATCGAGAGCGATACGCACGCCGATACGGATATGATAAGCACGATTACCCCGATAAGAATATTTCTCAGCTTATTTCTTGTAATGCTTTTAACTGCGTTTTTTAATATATACATATTACGCGCCTCCTTGTTATGATATAATTTTAATCGGGTAATTTGAACGTAAATAATGGAAACTATGACTTTTTTGTGAAAAATTTTTGAATTTTTTTGAAAATCACGCACTGTAATTGCTGTCTGAGGTGTAACTATTAATGAAAGGGGGAGACAAGTTGAGTAAAAACGGTACCGACACTCTTATTTCTAAAGAAGAAAAAAGAAAACTGATAGAAGCTATTATACGCGAGTATTCCGATTTTATATTTCGGCTGGCTTATCAGAATCTTCATAACCGCTTTGACGCTGAGGATATTCTGCAGGAGGTCGGCGTAACGCTCGTAACCGCGAAAGCTCCTCTGAACGACGAGGAGCATCTTAAAAGCTGGCTCGTAACGGTTACCCTCAATAAATGCAGAAATCTTAAACGCGCTAAAAAGCGGAGAGAATATATTCCGCTCGACGAATGTCTTGCCCTCGAGGCTCCGAAGGCGAATGAAATAATGGAGGAGCTGTGGCAGTTGCCTGAAAAATACAGGAATACTGTTTATCTTTATTATTACGAATTCTTTAAAATATCCGAGATAGCCGAAATGCTCGGCAAAAGCCCCAATACGGTAAGCTCTTGGCTGAGACGCGCGCGCAAGGCGCTCGGAATTATCATAGAACAGGAGGAAAACGGTAATGGATAAAAATGATTTTAAAGCGATAAGCGAGCTTAAAGCGTCCGATAAAGCGGTAGAAAAAGCCGTAAAAAGCGCGCTTAAGGCTTACGATTCGGGAAAGGTTATAAAAATGGAAAAGACTAAAAAGTTAAATTATAAGGCGGTTTCCGCGATAGCGGCGTGTTTAGTCGCGGTAGTAGCCTGTACGGCTGTATTCGGTAATTTTGGCGGCAGGAATTCATTTACGATTACCGCCGCGGCTGCCGAGGCAACTCCCGACGAAGCAACGCCTGATGAAAAGCAGCTCAATAACGATTTTGTTTCGATAGGGACTATGGAGCTGGCTGGCGGTTCGGCTCACGGCGTTTCGGATGACGACGGAAAGTGGAAATATATAAATGAATGCGCTCTTGATATTACCGCCAATTTTAAATGTAAAGGCGAAAACATAAAATATATTTCTTATGAGGCGGATAATAATTCTGCAATCGGAGTGGATTATGATAAGAGTATATATAGGCATTCTAACGCAATAGAAGATACTAACGGCTTTACTGTAGGAGAAAACGGGAAACCGATCGTTTATTACCGAAGCGTTACCTCAAAATATAAAAGTCAGATAAAAAAAGTACGCTTTAGATTTTCTAAATCGCTTTCTATCGAGGATAAAAAATCACAGAAAGTAGCTGTGGAGTATTATAACCGCAGTAACGTAAAAAAAATACACATTGATCCTAAAACAAAACGTGAGTGGAGAGAACCGTACTGGAAGGATAGTACTGATAAAGCTACAATAAAAACGCAGTCCGATATTGTGACGAACTACGCTAAGTTAATTCTAAATAAGAAAAAAGTTCGCGTCGTTGTTACTTATAACGACGGAACAAAAGAAATAAAGAATCTTGTATTTAACGCGAAATGCGTTTCGCGCGTGGTAAATTACAAGGAATGGGATGATACGAAAAACCTTGATAAATACGGCGATAAAGATATATATTTGTTCAATAAAATAGAAGTAAGCGCAAAGATTGAGGATTAACCTAGTTTTAATCTCCCTTAAAAATAGCCGCCCGTTTATTCGGGCGGCTTAATCTATATATCTTAACTCCTGTATACTGAATTAATACTCATCAATAAAATTATGCGTGATCCCGTCTTTTTTATAGGCGATGACCGCGTCTATGTAAACGTTTCGCATACTGTTGAAAATATTAGCTTCTATATTCGGGTTAGTTTTTTTCAGTTCTTTAATTATTCTTTTAGTTTCTAGCCGTTTTGATTCCGAGCTTTCGCCGTTTTCGGCTTCCGTTTTTTCGGTGAAACGGCAGGCGCATCTTAAAAATTCAAGTCCATTATAATTACGCCAGGCGATTATATCTTCTTCGCGAACGTAGTAAAGCGGGCGGATAAGCTCCATACCTTCGTAATTCTTGCTCTTTAATTTAGGCATCATCGTCTGAACCTGACCGCCCCAGAGCATACTCATAAGCGTGGTTTCGATAACGTCGTCAAAATGATGACCGAGAGCGATTTTGTTGCAGCCGAGTTCCTTAGCTTTTTTGTATAGATAACCGCGTCTCATCCGCGCGCAAAGATAGCAGGGATTTTTCTCAACGTTGTATACGGAATCAAAAATCTCGGTCTCAAAAACAGTAATCGGTACTCCCGTGATTGTGGCGTTTTCCTCGATTTTTCGGCGGTTAGCTTCGTTATACCCCGGGTCCATTACGAGAAAAACAAGCTCAAACGGGAATTTATCGTGGCGTTTTAATTCCTGAAACAGCTTCGCCATAAGCATACTGTCCTTACCGCCCGATATACATACCGCTATCTTATCGTTCGGCTTAATCATATCGAACTCGACTATCGCTTTAGTGAAGCGGGAAAAAATCTTTTCTTTAAATCTTCGCTTTTTAGTAATCGAGGTTTCTACTTCTCTTATTTTATTTTCAAAAAAAGAATTATTATTGTTCATATAGCTGTCACCTTAGTGTATTATAACATATAATAACGAAAATTAACATTTTTTAAAAAAATATATAGAATAAAATTTACATATATATTATAATAGAGTTATAAAACTAAGGAGAACGGCTATGAGTAAAAATTTAAATGAGCTTTTAAATCCTAAGGCAACTTCAAACGGGCAGATTTTCTCGGGAGCGACAGCGCTCTCGAAGGACCTTAGCGCTATATCCGACGAAATGGCTACCGCTATGTTTAACCAGACAAGGGAGCTTATGGGTACGGTAGTGGGTTATAAAGAGCTTATGATGATGTATACCTGCGCTATTAAAGAGATTCGTACAAAATTCGATGTATTGAATACTGAGTTTAACGTCCGTTATCAGCGCAACCCTATAAGCTATATGACAACCCGCCTTAAACGTACTTCCAGTATAGTTGAGAAGCTCACTAAAAAGGGCAAGAGCTTTTCAATTGAGAATATCGAGGAAAATCTAAACGATATCGCGGGAATAAGGGTAGTCTGCTCTTATATTGACGATATTTACCAAATCGCGGACGCGCTTATCCAGCAGGATGATATTACTCTTATTAAGCGTAAGGACTACATAGCTAACCCTAAGCCCAACGGCTACAGGAGCCTGCACCTTATTGTTGAGGTGCCTGTATTCTTTGCCGAGATGGCGAAGCCGATGAAGGTTGAGGTCCAAATCAGGACTATGGCTATGGATTTTTGGGCGAGTCTTGAGCATCAGTTAAAGTATAAGCACGAAATTCCCGAGCAGGAGGCGATAGTAAAGCAGCTTTCGGACTGCGCCGAGGAATTGGCTGGTACCGACGCTAAAATGCTTTCTATCCGCAGGCGTATCGAGAGCTTGAGAGACGCTCCTACCGAGGATGATATTCTTATCGAAAAAATCAGCAGGCTTGATTTCAGGATGGAATAAGAAAATTAAGAGTTAATAATTTAGAATTAAGAATTAAATTGTCAACCTTATCTTGCGGCTAGGTTGACAATTTTTCTTTTTTATTCTATAATGAGTTTATATTACTTCTGTTACTCGAAGGAGGCATTATGAAAAACTCAAAGCATTTACTTAACCTTATATATATAGCGATGTTCGCGGCGGTTATTACTATCTGCGCTCAGATCCAGATCCCGACAGCGGTGCCGTTTACGCTCCAGACACTGGGAGTTTTCGCGGCAGGCGGACTTCTCGGATTTAAGCGCGGTACACTGAGCGTAATAATATACGTGCTTTTAGGGCTTGTCGGAATTCCCGTGTTTTCAGGCTTTAAGGGCGGGATAGGAGTGCTTTTCGGACCGACGGGCGGATATATAATCGGATTTATTTTTACGGCTATGGTTGTTGGTATTGCGGCGGATAAATTCGGCAGAAAAATTTGGACGCTAGCCATCGGTATGGCTGCGGGACTTATTCTTTGTTATGCCTTCGGGACAGTTTGGTTTATGATAATATATAACGCCCCGACGGGAGGAATAAGCCTGTGGGAAGCTCTTATGATGTGCGTGATCCCGTATCTGCCGTTCGACGCTCTGAAAATCGCCGCAGCTGCGGTATTGGTTAACCGTCTTTATAAAGCAGTACAACTTTAAAATTCGATATAAGAATTATAAACGGTTACCGATTAGGAAATTTACCTAATCGGTAACATTTTGTTACAATGCACAAAACCGCATAAATACTGGGAATTGTTTTATTAAAGGCTTACACTCTTTCAAGATATTGGAAAAAACGCTTGCATTTTATTACAAAATTTGTTATAATTATTACAGTTTTGTTACAAACTACAAATAACACATCCGATGTTTTTCGGGTATGGAGGTATATTTAATGAATTTTGTAAAAAAACACGTTAAGTCGATTCTTTCGATTACTATGGCGCTCATCTTGATTTGTTCAATCTGCGTCGTAAGCTCGATTACTCCCAGCGCAAGCGGTACAGGCGCAGGACTTGCAGAATGGGCAATGAACGCTTATAACAGCGGCTGGAGATATGTTTACGGCGGCTCATCCGCGGGTGCGGTTGACTGCTCGGGACTTATCTATTCTTATTGCGGAGGCGCGAGAGTCGGTACCGACCAGCTTAACTCCGCTTCGGCGAGCGGTAACGTGAGCGCGGGTATTCCGCGTGTACACGGCCTTGGACTTTATCAGCCGGGGCACGTCGGTGTATATGTAGGCGGCGGTATGGCTGTTGACGCGCGCGACGAGTCGAGCGGCGTATGCTATCAGTCTACGGCTACTAAATCCTGGACTAAATGGTTTAAACTTTCCGCTGTAAGCTATCCTGATACAGGCTGGGTAAAGTGTAACGGAAATTACTATTATTATGAAAACGGCCAGTATATTGTAAATACAAGCCGTACTATCGACGGAGAAACCTACAGCTTCTCTTCGACAGGTGTTTCGAGCAGAACTCCTGACGATATGGATTCTACCGCTAAGAAAAGCTCGTCTAACTCGGGCAATTCTTCCAATAACTCCTCTAGCGGTTCTTCAAATAATTCCTCGGGCAATTCCTCAAGCGCTTCATCCTCAGCTTTAAAGATTGGCTCAAGCGGCGACAGAGTTACTAAGCTGCAGAACCGTCTTACCGAACTCGGCTATTACGATGACGTAGTAACGGGTTACTTCGGCGAGGCTACCCAGAAGGCTTATAAGGCATTCCAGACAGCCGCGGGTGTAACTGTTGACGGCATAGCGGGTAAGAGCGACCTCGAGATTCTTTATTCCGACGACGCTCCGAACGCGAATTCCTCTGAGGATGAGGATGAGGACGACGGTTATCTTAATCTCGGCGACGAAGGCGATGAGGTTGAGAAGGTACAGGATAAGCTCGCTGAGCTTAAGTATTTCACAGGAGTTTCCTCGGGCTATTTTGGTGAACTTACCGAAAGCGCGGTTAAGGAATTCCAGGAGGATAACGACCTGCCGACTACAGGTATGGTAGGCGAGCTTACTACGGACAAGCTCTTTGACGAGGATGTTCAGGAAAACCCCGACGCTTCCGAAGATGAAGAAGAAGCCGAGGAGGAAACTGACGAGAAAGATGAGGCTGAACCTGAGGTCGAAACCGAGCCTGCTACAGAGGCAAAGACTGAGGTAAAGACAAACTCCCTCGCCGCAAGCGCTAAGGCTAATGTCGAAATTGCTCAGAAGGTTGTTGTAAAGACTAATAAGATTTCCAAGAAGGCGCTTGCCGTTCTAAGCGGCGACGATAAGAAGGTAGACCTTCCTTCTCTGGATGCTTTTAGTTCTCGGTATTGCCGCGGTTGTAAGCGGAATAATGTTTACTCTTAACCACCGCAGAAAAACCGCCTACAGCGGAGCGCATACAAGAACTAAAAAGAAGAACAATACTACTGTTAGATACTGGTAATTAAAAGCCTGCTCAAGAAATTGGGCAGGCTTTTTGAGAATTTGATAATTAAACGTGAAAAAAATAAAATATTTTTTGCGTAGGTCTTTTCTTTATAAGATTATGTGCTATAATGAGTTTATATTATACCGAGGGGGGATTTTTGTGTTAAAAATTAAAAACAAAGCAATAAGATTTTCAAAATCTTTTTGTTCAGTAAGCGTTATTTTAGCTATAGTAATGCTTATGTTCGCGGCGGTACCTGTCGCTTATGCGGGGGATTATTACGACGACTATAATGCTTCCGAAACTATTATCAATAAAAAGACGGGTACTCTTAAAAACGGAGAGTCCGCTAAGATCAGCTTTAAGGTTGCGAGCGAATCCGAGGTAACGGTTTATTTCGATAATTCTACAGAGGGTTCCTATGATTTATCAGTAGCCGATTCCGAGGGTTATATTGAATACGAAACCTCAGATTACGATTCCAGCACCCACGAAATGGAGCTTGACAAGGGTTCCTATACGCTCACGCTTACAGAAAACGGTAACAGCGATAGTAGTTATGCGGAAGGTGAAGAGGAAATTCCCGATTCCGTACTTAACTACAGCTTTTCGATTACGAGAAGATATAACAAGATAGTTAAGACTACTAAGGTAAGTCTTGACAGAAAAAAGGTTAAGATTTGCAGGGGTAACGGATTCTATCTTAACGCGAAGTATTCGCCGTCCAATTCAACCCAGAGCGGAAGCTGGAAAAGCTCCAATAAAAAGGTAGCCGAGGTCTCCTCGAGCGGATATGTCACCGCCAAGAACTTAGGTAAGGCGACTATTACCTATAAGCACGGAAGCAAGAAGGCCACCTGTAAGGTAACGGTCAATCACGAGACTGTTCAGATGGCTAAGGGGTCGAGCGTATCGCTTAAAAAGATGGTGAAGTATATTAAGGGCTATAAAAAAGCGAAATGGACAACCACATCTTCGGGAAAGGTTTCTGTTACAAATAAAGGCAAAATGAAAGCTAAGGCTCACGGCCAGGCTACGATTACCGCCAAGATTAAGGGTACAAAGTATAAGTTTAAGGTTTACGCCTACGACAAAAAGGTAATTAAAAAGAAGACTATCGCGCTTGTAAAATCCAAGGTCTTACATCCTAAATCGCTTAAGGTCCATACTACTCTTTATCCCTCTTTCAACAGCGTTAAGCTGTATATGTCACATAAAAACGCTTACGGCGAAAAGGTTAATTTCTATTGTACTGGAAATTACAACTTCGGTTCGTTCTATGTGAATATTTATTTAGGAAGCGTTATTCTAAGGTACTACGGAAGCTGATGATTAAATATATTATAAGGTCGGTTCAATTCGAGCCGACCTTATTTTTTCGGAACAGTTGAAAAATTGTAAAGAAAATGATACAATAAAATGTATAGTTTTTTTACGAAGAATTGTCGGCAACGTTCGACTGACGAAAGGTTATGTTATTATTATGAGAAAAGCTCTTATTAAGGCGGTTTCGGTTTTCTTATCGTGTGTTATCGCGGCTTCGGCTGGGATTTGCGCTTCGGCGGCGAATATTACTATGCCGAAGATAGCTGACTTTTTTGATACGAAAAAGGATTTGTATATCGAGGGAGAAGCTATTGCCGCCCTCAAAAGCGGAGCTGACGGCGACTGCTTAAAAAAGCAGAAGGCGTCCTCAGTTTACGGAGACGGAGTTAAACTGAAAAATACCTTTGCTTTTAAAAAGAATTCGGGAACTCTGCGCTATGTATCGCTTAAATCCTCTATACTTTCCACTAAGGATTTTATAGCGAGGCTAAATAAGAACCCCAATATAAAATACGCTTTTCCGAATTTTAAGCACAAGATTAAATCTATAACAAACGACGCTTACAGCAAGTTTCAATGGGCTCTTGAGAATAACGGTCAAAACGGCGGTACAGAGGGAGAAGATATAAAAATCAAGCCTCTCTGGGATAAAGCTGAAAAATCAGGTAAAGAACGTGTAGTAGCTGTTATTGATACGGGTATTGACTATAAGTGCGATGAATTCAAGAACGTTCTTTGGGAAAACCCCTACGGCAATAAGCTGCTCGGAAAATACGGCTACGATTTTTCTTATTCAAACGCTGACGGAAATCCGCTTGACGACAACGGTCACGGCACCCATATCTCGGGTGTAATAGCCGCTGCGTCGGGAAACGGCAAGGGAATCAGCGGTATGAATAAAAAGAACGTTAAGATAATGGCGGTAAAAGTTCTGGACAAAGACGGTGACGGAAGCGATGAGTCCATTTTAGCGGGTTTCGAGTATGTTAACAGAGCTATGGAACTCGGCACGGAGGTTTGCGCGGTAAACTGTTCTTTAGGCGATTACGGAACCGAGGAAACTAAGAAGGCGTATGATGATATTATTAACGCGCTCGGCGAAAAAGGCGCTGTTACCTGTGTAGCCGCGGGAAATGAAAAAACTAATCTGAACGACCAGAACGATCCCGAGTCGGATGATTACGAGTATGGGTTGATGTGCGTGCCCGCGTGCTGTGACAGTCCTTATTGTATTACCGTCGGCGCTATTGACGAAAACGGCGACTTTGACGATTACTCTAATTACGGCGATAAGTACGTTGATATAGCTGCCCCCGGGGATAATATCCTTTCCAACGATTCGGAAATAACATTTAACCCGACTGTCTATTCATCGGAACAGCGAGATAAGCTCTGCGCTTATTACCAGAGCTTTGACGGTGAGTTTAAAAGCGGAGATTTCGGGTATCCCGAGATTATTACGGAAATGCCTGTTGACGTTAAGCTCTCGAAAAATGTTAAGTTTAGTCAGTCCGATAGATTTTTCGGATTGTCGGGAAAGAGCTTAGAGATGTATGTCGAGGGTAAGAAAGCTAATAAAAACGGCTATTTCGCTTTTGAAATTCCTTTTTCGATAGAGGATGAGGAAAAGAGCTACGATATCAGTTTTGCGGTTAACAGCAAATCCGATTGTATGGGTTATTTGTTTGATGTTCCCGCCGATTATGATGTCACCGAGGATATTGACAGCGAAACATACTCGAGGATGTTTGGCGCGTTCGGCGGCAATGACTGGCCGCAGTATTCGTATAATATAGATGTTAAGGATGAAGGCTACGAAAAAGCTAAGGACAGAAAACTTGTTTTCCTGATTTCGGCTAAGGACGAACTTCGTATAGATGATTTAGCCGTAAGCAAACAGCTTGACGACCGTTCACAGCTGGGCAAGTATGGATTTAAATCGGGTACGTCTATGGCGACTGCTTTCGTAACGGGCGCTGCGGCTCTGGTTAAATCCGCTTATCCCGATACTAATGCCAAGGAAGTTGTTAATATCGTAAGAAATACGGGTAAGGTAAGCCCTAAACTTGAAGGAAAAACAAAAAACGCTAAGACGCTTACGCTCGATACAACCGATAAGTTTTCGCCGATGGTTGAAAAAGCGGGCTATGATGCGGACGGCAATATAAAGATTAAGGGTATATTTAACGGTACCAATAAAGTTTTTGTTGACGGTAAAGAGGTTAACGTAATTAAACAGGATTCGGAGAGTATTGTTATCCCTGATAACGATTACAACATCCATATCGTAAGCATTAAGGTCGAAAACGTTAACGGCAGCGATACTTTAGATGTGCTGCTATCTGATAAAAAAGCACTTAAAGAAACAAAAATAATAGACGGAGTACCGATGAATACCGAGTCTATGATTGCGGTTTCGGCAGGGCAGAGGGCTTACTTTATCGATACGGGTACCTCGTGCATAGGAGTTCTTGATACGGAGTCGGTTCAGAAAAAATATACTTATACCGATGAAATGTACTCTTTGGATTTTAAAGCGCTGCTCAAGAACGAATATGTTACAATAACTTCGGCTGTGTATTATGATAATAAACTTTACTTTACGGTAAGAAGCAATATAATGACCTCGGGGAATTATTACGCGCTTGGATATGAAACGTTTTTCGTATCCTATGACCTGAATAAGGGGAAGTTGAAAAAGCTGTGTGAGGTTCCCGATGAATGTACCGAAGGCGCAAGCCTCGGCGTGCTGAACGGAAAATTCTATCTGATGGGCGGCTTCGTTAAACAGGAGCTTAAACTTATTGACAGCGTGTATTTATATAACGCTAAAAAGAACAGATTTGAGAAAACCTCTTATAATCTTCCCGAACCAAGAGCGTATTCGAGTTTTATTGAATATGGCGGAAAGCTGGTAGGATTCTGGGGTGCCGTTGAGAGCGGTGAGCTTCCGAAAGCTGTTGTATTTAACGGAAAAGGCTGGAAAACTTCAACCCGAAAACTCGAAAGCAGCGACTTTATAAAAGAAGAATACAACGACGATTTTACGCTTAAAACATATTCGGGTAATGTCGGCGCGGATAAGAACGGAGTATTCTGCAACGGTTCCTTTATCGAGGGCTACGGCGATATAATCACTTATGATGTTGTCCACGATAAGATAATACCGAATGAATATTGCTACAGGAATAAACTGACTGACCCCAGACTTATCGGAACTACCGTAATCGGCGGATTCGCGGGATTTAATATATGCGGCGATGAAGATGATTACGATTACGAGTATGAAGCGTCAAGTATTAACTCGAAGCGTATTAAGGAAACAGGCGCTTATCCGAGCGATGCTGAGTCGAGCGAAGAAAGCGGTCCGATAAAACCGTATTTTGTAAAACTTAACAATACGTCGCTTTATCCTAAGTTTAAAAAGGCTTCGCTGTCGCTTTCGGGAACATCGCTTAAAGCGGGGCAGGAGATAAAGCTGTCGGTTAATAACGGAACCGCGGTAAGCTGGAGTACCTCAAATAAAAAGGTGGCTGTCGTTAATAAAGGAAAGGTTTCGGCGCTTAAAAGCGGTACGGCTGTAATATACGCCCGCCTTTCAAACGACGTAAAGCTAAGCTGTAATGTGAGCGTGCTTACTAATCCCTCGATTAAGATAAGCGGGAAAAAGCTGAAACAATCTAAAGTCTATTCGATAAAAGCCGGTAAGAAGTTAAAGCTCGGCATAAGGGGAAAAGCGGCGTCGGTTAATAACTCGTACGCTTCGACTAATATGAAAACGGCAAAGGTTGTTTCCAAGAAAACAGCCAAAACCGTGTATATAAAGGCCTATAATAAGGGCAAGGCTTCAATTACCGTTAAGGTAAACGGAGTCAGTTTCAAGATTAAAGTTAAAGTAGTATAAAGGGAGGAATAAAAATGAGTAGTTTTAAAGAAGGAACAAAATGTGTACAGGGAGGTTATACTCCTACAACAGGTGAGCCAAGAGTGCTTCCTATTATCCAGAGTACGACTTTTAAATATGATACGAGCGAGGCTATGGGTCAGCTTTTCGATTTAGAGGCGAGCGGTTATTTCTATACGCGTCTTGCTAACCCGACCTGCGACTGTGTAGCTAAGAAGCTCTGCGACTTAGAGGGAGGCTCGGCAGGTATGCTGCTTTCCTCGGGACAGGCGGCTAACTTTTTCGCGGTATTCAATATCGCTTCGGCTGGCGATCACGTAGTATCCAGCGCGGCTATTTACGGCGGAACTTTTAATCTCTTCTCCGTAACAATGAAGAAAATGGGAATCGAGTTTACATTTGTT